>CAIXUF010000961.1 GCA_903922535.1 Candidatus Hydrogenedentota bacterium | reverse complement strand
TGTGGTCGGTCTTCAATGAGGAACCCATGCAGGGCACCGCGCAAGGGCGTGAGATGGTCCGTCGCATGGTAGCGGAGGTGCGCCAGTGGGATCGTACACGTCCGATTACCGCCGCGATGAACGGTGGAATGAACGGTGCGGAAGGGGTCTTTGAGGCAGTCGATGTCATGGGTTTCAATTATTGCGACCATTCCTACGACTCGTTCCACAAGCGGCATCCCAACCTTCCAATGCTGAGTTCCGAGGATACGTGCACGTTCATGACGCGCGGGGAGTTTGAAACCGATGAGCAACGCAACGTCATCGCATCCTATGATGAGGATTTTGCTACTTGGGGCCGTTCGCATCGCGAAGCCTGGCGTCTGATGGCCGAGCGCCCCTTCCTCGCCGGCGGCTTCGTCTGGACCGGCTTCGATTACCGCGGTGAGCCTCAACGACTAAGCTGGCCGTCGGTTTCCTCTATGTTCGGCATCATGGATACCTGCGGGTTTCCAAAGACCGCCTTTTACATTCACCAGGCGGAATGGGTTAAAGACCGGCCTGTCCTCGCTCTCGAACCTCACTGGACATGGCTGGGGCGCGAGGGAAAACCGATTCGGGTAATCGCCGTGACCAATGCGGAATCGGTGGCGCTTTTCCTCAATGGAAGACCTCTCGGACAAAAGCCGCGGCCGCCCTTCGACTATGTGCAATGGGACGTGCCTTACGAGCCTGGCTGCTTGGAGGCTATTGCTTATCGCGACGGACGCGAGGTTGCGCGGACTGCCGTCGAGACAGCGGGTGAACCGGTTGCCGTCCGCCTCGCTCCTGACCGGGACTGGCTCGACGGCGACGGGCGCGACGCGCTGCCGGTGACGGTCACGGTGGTCGATGCCGCCGGGCGCATCGTTCCATGGGCCAGTAACCAGGTGACACTCACTGTGTCGGGTCCGGCGGAAAACATCGGTCACGGCAATGGCGACCATAACTGTCACGACCCCGAGCACGGGCCGGCGCGGCGCGTTTTCCACGGGATGGCACAGCTCATTGTCCGCTCGCGGACCGGCAGCGGCCAGGCAACCATCCGCGCCGAATCCGAAGGGTTGCTTCCCGCTGAAACAATTCTCGAGGTGCGGAACGTGCCCGCGCCGCCTGCCATTCCCGCCGCAGACCATTTCTTTACCGTCGTCAACTGGCGGGTTTCGCCGCCGCAGACCGTGCGGCCCGACCCGGGCGTTGAAATGTCCGAGGCCGACATGAACACCTGGATGACCGCGAATCCCGGCAGTCTTCAAAACGCTTCTCCCGGCCAATGGCTCCTCTACCGTGCCGTTTTCAATCCATGGCAACGCATCGCCAACGATGAAGGCGAGATCGTATTCGGACGCCTCCATGGCAACGCGGAAATCTGGCTCGACGGGGTCAGGGTAGCGGAAAAATGCGATCCGTTACCGGCCGCCATGCGGATCGCGTTGCAGCCAGCACAGGGCCAGCGGGTCCTCACGCTTCTTGTCCAAGCCGACGACTGCTCTCACGCGGGACTGGCGTCACCTTTCAATATCGAAACCACACCCACATAACAAAAATGAAAATACTCCCACTTGTCATCCCCGTCTGCCTTGCAGCGTTTCTGTGTTGCACCGCCCTTCATGCCAGGGAGTCGGCGGCGGCAAATATCTATGTCTCGCCCAAAGGATCGGACACAGCCGACGGCACGCCCGATAAACCGTTTCAAACATTGGAACGGGCGAGGGACGCCGGGAGGGTGGCCCGATCAAAAAAGCCGGCAGCGCCGGTCACGGTCTGGCTCCGGGGCGGCGACTATCGCGTGCTTCGTCCGCTCGTTCTCACGGCGGAAGACAGCGGCACGGCAAAGGCGCCGGTGGTTTTCAGCGGCATCGAGGGAGAAACTGTGCGGCTGCATGGGGCAATGGGGATCGCGGTAGGCGATTTCAAGCCGGTGACACAAGCCGAAACGCTGGCACGCATAGCCGAGCCGGCGCGCGGTAAGATTCTCGAACTCGATTTGAGCGCGTTAGGGGTGAAGCACGCCAGGCGTTACCCGGATGTCTTTGATGACAACGGCGGCCTGCTCGATCTTTTTTTCAATGGCAAACGCATGCCGCTGTCGCGCTATCCCAACACCGGCTACACAACCATCAAGCGTGTCCTCTACAATGCCGGCGGCATAAAGGACCGCAACTGGGGGGCGTCGCATTTCGATGATACGCCCAAGGATGGCAAGGGCGGAATTTTTGAATACCGCGAGGATGTGTATGAGAAAATCGCTGTCTGGCAGAAACAGTTGGGGCGCGGTGTCTGGCTCAAGGGCTTCTGGCGCATCCCGTGGCAGAATGAAGCGGTGCGTGTGGATTCGATAGACACCGATCAGCACACCGTCACCCTGGCCAAACCGCTCGCCGGCGGGATCGGCAGCAAATATCAGCGTCCGGAGGGCAATGGCAAGGAACCCTACTGGCTAATGAACCTGCTGGAGGAAGTGGAC
>CAIXUF010000960.1 GCA_903922535.1 Candidatus Hydrogenedentota bacterium | reverse complement strand
ATTCACGTTCGCCGGCATGCGGTCTTCCTGCATGCGCCACGCCTCCTTGCTGTTCTTGATAAAACCTTCCACGACACTCCTGATAGTACCTGAAAACCCGTCCTTGTATTGAACACGATAATCCAGCACCTTTCGCTCCGGCACCGAAAGACACCATTCCCCACACGCGAGACACCGGCTGTCGACGGTATAACTCCAATTGTGGTAATCCGTTGTGGCCGTCAGCATGCGCCCGTCTTCTGTGAACACCGGACGATCATCGCCGTCCATCTCCTCGTATCTTCCCGGGTTATACCGATCGCCATGGTGCCAGTAGCAATGCCAGGCGGGAAAGAATCCCCACGCAAACTTCCCCGACTCCATGCGGTAGAATTCGTAGCCGCGTCCGCGCTGGCTCCCGCCCACTCTCGGTGGCTCTGCGTTCGCCTGTTGACTGAACGCCAGTCCCCCGTCGGGCGCCACGCCTTCAAACGGCCCCGCCGGCTCGATGCTCCACATCACTTTCCCTGTCTGCTTTTCAAGGCACAAGAAACGCTCGCCGTCAAAAGGTGCCACATACAATCGATTTCCCTGGACCAGCGGCCAATGATTCCGGAACACCGGACCATTGCCGGGCATCCCCGGCAGACCGAATGTGACGTCATCATGCGCATCGTAGAAAGGGCGCCCGTAATTGTCTCGACCCCAGAGATGCGGGTAACGCATCAACCAGAGCACCGTTCCCGACACCTCATCCAGCGCTGCCACCACACCCGCCCCCGTCACGTGGTAGACGATCCCTTCCTTGACCAGCGGCGTCGAGGAAAACACGCGAACACCCCATTTCTTCTGCGTCGTGGCCGTGGGCGCCAAACGGCAGAGGGTCCGTTCCCACAATAGCCGCCCGGTTTCCTTATCGAACGCGCTCAAGCCGACGGTGGTGTAAAGATCCCCACCTTCGCCTTCTTCCTGCGACCAGGGCGCATAGACGGCGTACCTGCCCAGCGCGGGCGTCCCGTCATAGTTGCGGCTCAGGTCGTCCTCCGTCCTCGGCCGGAATGACCCCACGTTCCAACGAAGCTGTCCCGTCACGCGATCGAGCGCCACGAGCGACATGCGCGGTCCGAAGACCCGGATGTTGGCATAGACCGCGTGGTCGTCCACCAGGATGTCCTCATTCGCCTGGACAAATGTCTGTAACGCCTCTTGCGATCCGCCCTTTACCTCAAACGACGCTAACTTCCTCCCATAGCGATCCAGTGCGCCAAGATCGCATTCCCATCGCGCCTCTCCGCTCACCAGCGACCGGCAATAGACGCGATTGTAATGCCTGTAGTACAGATCGTTACCCACGATCCACGGCAGGTGAAAAGGCAGTACCTCACCTTTCGAAAGCGCATCATCCACAGTCGGAAACGGCGCCTGCGGCAATCTCACGTCCCAGGAGCGTTCGGTCCCGCTCAAGGTCGTTGCCGCCGCCGGCCACCAGGCATAGTCTCCGAACGACTGATACCGGGGATTGCGCCGCTGGGGCACGAATTCCGGCCGCGTCGCGGACGTCGCCTGTGAAAGCACCGGCTCCTTGTGCCAGTGTTCCTTCAATTCCCTGTTCACTACGGCCAACTTTCCCGTCTCGCCCGACCCTTGATAGGCCAGCGCCAGCCGGTGTGCCACCTCCGGCCCGTTAAAGTCCTCCGCGGGATAATACTGGCGAATCTGCTCGAAACATCGCGCGGCGTTCTCCGCCTCGCCCTGGTCCAGCGCGCCATTGCCCAACTCCCGCAGGGCCGCCGCGCCATAACGCGTGGCGAAGTAGGAATTCACCACGTCGTGCAAGCCTTCCACGGAGTTCCGCACCCGCGCGGCCTCGTATATTTGGCGCACGTTCCCCTCCTGCGCCACCCGGTAATAAGCCAGCGCCTTCGGCGGGAACTTCAACAGACGCAATTGCACATAGCGGGATGCCGAAAAAAACACCCCCCACCCGT
>CAIXUF010000959.1 GCA_903922535.1 Candidatus Hydrogenedentota bacterium | reverse complement strand
CCGGTGCCCGCCGTGGTGGGTATGGCGATGATGGGCAGCGGCGGGCGGGTGTACTGGTCGTTGCCAAACAGGCTGGCGCAGGGTTGATCATTGGTGGCAAGCACGGCGATCACCTTGGCTGCGTCCATCGCGCTGCCCCCGCCAAGGCCGATGACGAAATCGCATTTCGTGTCGCGGCACCGGGTCGCCGCTTCTTCGCAAACGCGGGTGCCGGGGTTTTCGTCCACGCCGTCAAACACCACTGCCTGTGGAAAGGCGTCCATGATGCGATTAATCAGGCCGCCCGCACGGGCGGAATGCCGTCCGGTGACCACGAAAGGCCGTGTTCCAAAGGGGGAGCAATGCTCGGTAAGCCGCGCAAAGACACCCGCGCCGAAGACTACACGGGTGGGCATGTTCCATTGATAGGTGTTCATGGGCGCCATTGTAGCGGCACTGCCGGTCCCGCCGCCAGTGTTTTGCGGCCTAAGACCGCTCACCGCGAACGCCAAGACCTTCTTCGAGCGACCGGGTGATGGCCTGGTTGTGGGCGGAGATGTTGTCCAGTTTTGCCTGGGCCTTCGCCGCCGACGAGGAGTCCGGCTCGACAATCACCGCCTTCTTCCACTCCAGCACGGCCTCTTCCGGAACCCCCAGCTTGTGCAGCGTGTTGCCGAGATAGCAGTGTGCCCGCGCATAGACGGGGTCCTCGGCGATGGCCCGGCGGAATTGGTCCGCAGCCTCGGTGTATTTCTTGATGTTGTAGGCGGCAATGCCCTTTTCCACACAGTGGATGGCGGCCTTGCGCTGCGATGTGACCGCAGCCTTTGTGGCACCGTGCGGCCGCAACGCGTCCGCCGCGCCCAAAATGCGATGAAATATGGAATCGCCCATGTCTTTGCTTGCCCCGTTAGAATTTGCCTGCCGCATGCCCGGTCAGCCACCGACCCTGCGGCCCCCAGGCGGCTGAAAAGGCCATGACATGCGTGTGTTTAGTGTAGCATCGAATGTTCCATGCGTCAACCAGGCAGATCGTCCGACAGAGGCAAAGGCTCACATCGGCATGTCGGCGCTGGGTCCGTAAATGGCCGGCAGCGGTACCTCCTGCAGGCGCGCATACACGGTCAACTGGCCCCGGTGATGAATGAGATGGCTCATCACCATGGCCCGGCACACCGCCATGCGCGGCATGGAGAAGATCACCTTTCCCGCGCTCTTCAATGACCAAATTTCCATCATTGCGTCATCGGAGGCGCCGGCGAGCGCAGCGCGCCCGGCGCGAACACCGTCATCGAACAGGGTCAGCAGGGCGGTCGTGGTGGTGAAGGGTGTCTTCGGGAACGCCGACCCTCCCGGAGGATTAATGTCCAACTCGGTTTGCTGAACGATGAACGTGCAATACGCGGGGATGCCGACCATGTGGACGGCAAGTTCGCCCAGTGAAAACGACTTCGGGTGCGGTTTCCAAGCCCCCTGCGCCTCCGGCAGCCGTTCCAGCAGTGCCCGGGTGGAGGCCATCTCATGATCAAATTCCGGCATCAGGTGGTCTGCAATGCTCATGGTCGCGTCTCCTTTGGATTGTCAAACAATTGTTCCCGTTGTCATGAACCTGTTGATCTTACTCGCGATTCCCAGCTCTTGACAACCTGCCCCCGGTATGATATCATTTTGATATGGTTTTGAAAGGAGGCCATGACATGGTATCGAAAGATCTTG
>CAIXUF010000958.1 GCA_903922535.1 Candidatus Hydrogenedentota bacterium | reverse complement strand
GTCCTCCATGCGCAGGTCCTCACAGCGCATCCTCCAGCGGATCAGGTCCTCGCTTGCACAGCGGCATACTTCGCTGTACTCCGCCCTTCCGGCAAGGTCATTCAGCTCGCCCGGGTCCTCCTGAAGGTCAAAGAGCAGGGGGGGAAGCGCCCTTTCTCCGAAGATCACGTATTTGTACCGTTCTCCCCGGCGCACCCATAACCGGCATTCCTCAGGCCGCGCGAGCGCAGGCTCCGCGAGCAGGTTGTGGTAATAGAACTCAAAAAATGCGGCGGTCTTTCCCCGGGCATGCTGTGATCCGGTGACAAGCGGGAGAAGGGTTGTGCCCTGCGCCCGGGGCAGGGGAGGGACGCCCAGAAAATCGCAGAGGGTTGGCGCGAGGTCAACGTTCTCAACGAGTTCCAGGCGCCGCGAACCCCGCATGTGGTCCGCCTCCCGCCTCGGGTCCCGAATGACGAGCGGCACGCGCAGGGTCTGCTCATAGAAATGCGGCTTTCCGGACAGGTAATGATCCCCCAGATAAGTGCCGTGATCGGCGCCAAAGATGATTAGGGTGTTGTCCCACTCACCGCTTTCCTTGAGTGCCTCAATCAACCGTCCCACACAGCCGTCTATTTCCTCAACCATGCCCAGATAGCAGGCCCGAAGCTCGCGCCATTCGAGATCGTCAAGGAATTGAGACTTGCGGGAGTCCGGCTTCATCCGGGCGAAATAGGGGTGCAGCGACTCCCGTTCCCTTGGATCCCGGACCGGGTCAGGAACGGCCTCGGGCGGATACTTGCTATTGTAGGGAGCGGGGGAGAGGTAGGGCGGGTGGGGCTTGACGTAGTTCACATTGATGAACCAGCCCTTCCCGCGGTTCTCCTGCATGAAGTCAATCGTTTTTCCTGTTAGGAAGTGCGACTCACTGTCCTCGGCACGGTATGGCGCCGGATAATGGCAGGGAAGATGGCCGTCCAGATCGTCATTGGGGACCATCGTTTCCTGCGTGCCTTGCCGGTTGCAGATATCCTCGGGATAGCCCTGGTCCCGGAGATGGGCAAACCATTCTGGCGAGTCGAATTCATGGTCCAGCACCACTCTGTAGCCGGGAAGAAAGTAGTCATAACAGAGCGAGGTGCGGTGGGGATGGCCCGGAGCAAGGGGACGGGGGTCAAGGGCGTAATCATTGTAGCCCGCGATGCACGGATCCAGCCCCTGGCTGCGGAGCCACATGCCGAGATTGTCCTCCGGGTCGGCCAGCGGGGTCATGTTGTCCACCGTGCCGGTGGAGCACATGTAGCGGCCCGTGTGAATGGACATTCGGCTCGGTGCGCAGGGGGACGCCTGGCAGTAGCAACGCTCGAAGAAGACCCCCTCACGCATTAGCGCGTCCAGATGCGGCGTGTGGACGCGTCCCGCCCAGGGTCCACACAGACACTCGGGACGAAATTCGTCGGACAGGATGAAAAGCACGTTCTTCTGATCGGCCATCCGTTTGCCCTCTTTCATGCTCCCCGTAATTCCCACTTTTCCCGTAACACTCATTTACAAACAGCGAACCGGGGCCGGGCACGCGGCCCAACCCCGGTTCGACGTGTTGCTTGCGCTGGGATCAGGCCCAGGTCATCGCCGTGGGCTTCTCGAAGATCACACTTTGCTTGAGGAAGGTGACGGCCTTCGTCAGGCCTTCCCAGTTGGACATGATGCTGTCCTCGTGCTCGATGCTGATGGCGCCGTCGTAGCCGACCATGCGCAGCGTCGAGAAGAAGTCGTTCCACCACTTCAGATCGTGGCCGTAACCGCAGGTGCGGAATACCCAGGACCGGTGAAGCTCGTCACCGTAGGACTTGTAGTCATTGACGCCGTTCACAGCCGCGTTGGACGCGTGCACGATTGAGTCCTTCGCATGCACGTGGTAGATAGCCTTGCCGAGCGCCTTGACGCACGCGCAGGGCTCCATGCCCTGCCAGAAAAGATGGCTCGGATCGAAGTTGGCGCCGAGACTCGTGCCGCATTCCTTGCGCAGCTTGAGCAGCGTCTCAGGGTTGTACACCACGAATCCCGGGTGCATCTCGAAGGCATACTTGACGCCATGGTCCTTCAGGAACTGGGCCTGCTTCTTCCAGTACGGGAAGACCACCTGGTTCCACTGGTAGTCCAGAATCTGGAGGTAGTCGGGCGGCCACGCGCAGGTCACCCAGTTCGGCAGTGTCGATTTGGGGTCGGAACCCGGGCAGCCGGAGAAGCCGTTCACCACCTTGACGCCCAGCAGCTCTGCAAGAAGGATGGTTTCCTTCTCAACTTCCGCATTGGATTTTGCGTAGGCCGGATCCGGGTGGATCGGGTTGCCGT
>CAIXUF010000957.1 GCA_903922535.1 Candidatus Hydrogenedentota bacterium | reverse complement strand
CGATCTTTTCGAGCACATGCCCCAGGGCCAGCCGAAGTTCGGCCTCCGCAACCCATGCGGGACGGGGCGCGGTTGCAGATCCCACAGCCCCCTCCTGCCCTTGAAGGCGCAGGATGGTTTCGTAATGGCACCGGGCACCGGCATAGTTCTTCAGCATGTCCTCATAGGTCACCGCAAGATTGTAGTGAACCCTGATGGACTTCGGATTTTGCTTCAGGGTGGACACGAAAAGGCGCTCGTTGTCGTGCCAGTCGTGGTTGCGCTGCGCGGTCAGCGTCACCAGAACGGCGCACACGGCCCCCGCGAGCACCAGGGGTGCCCAGCGCAGTCGGGGACGGTCGAATACCGACACAACGCACTCCGCAACCGCCCACCAGAATCCCGCCATGGGCACATACATCCAGTGTTCGGCCAAGGGCGCGTTTAGCGGGAAGATCCCGGAAATGGGCGCCCATGCGGCCAGGAACCACACCAGTCCGGCCGTAATCCGGTATTTGCGGTTGGAAAATGCGGCCCACGCGGCCAGGGCGATTCCCGCCAGAAGCACCCAGCCAAGCGCTCCCAGCCAGCCTGGGACCCCGTCCAGCGTCCGTTCCATATGGAGCCCGGTGGGGCAGAACAGCAGTTGGAGATAGAGGGCAAAGGCCTGGCCGGTCTCCTGCAGGCGTTGCCCCAGGGGGGCGGCCATCGTTGCGCCCCTGTCGGCAAAGCGCAGCACGGTGGTGCGCAAAGCAACATACACAAGCAGCAAGACCACCGCGCCGATGAGCGGTATCACACGGGGCAGTATCCCGCCGCGGTCTTGGCCGTCCGCGTCCTGCCGCTCCTGCAGCCAAAGCGCCGCAAGCAGCAGCCCCAGCAGCACGGGATAGATGAGGCTCGATTCCTTGCTCAGAAGGGCGGCGGCAAAACAGATCAGGCTTCCGCACCAGGCCGCCCAGCGCCGTCCACCCGTCCGGGACGGAAGCGCAAGAATCATCCCAAGAAACATGAAGGCCGCCGACATCATGTCGGCGCGGCCGCTGATGTAGGCAACGGCCTCGGTGTGCAGGGGATGGGACGCGAAGATCAAACCCGTTATGGCGGCCACCGGAACGGCGGCGCCGGCGCGCAGCAGTAGTAAGTACAGCAGCAGGGCGGCAACCGTATGCCAAAGCAGATTGGAAAAGTGGAACACCACGGTGGGAAGGTTGAGCGGAGGCTTGCCGGACGCCTTTATTTCCGCGGGGGACGGACCGCCCGTAACCGCGTAATCCAGCATGAACGACGCGGAAACCAGAGGGCGGTAAAAATTGCCCTGGCCCCTGCCGAATGCGTGCTGGTCCTCCCGAAACAACTGGAAGAACCGGCCCGGGTCCTGAACATGCTGGTGCAACAGCACCGAAGACACGTCATCCCAAACCCAGTCATTGTCGAAGGTGTTGACGTAGGCGGTGACAGCGGCCACCACTATCACGGCCCCCGCCAGCCACCTGGCCTGAGAAGCGCCCATGGGATTACCCCACTCTGCCGGTTGTCAGCGACTCACGCCTATTTGTCACGGGTGCGCGGACCCGGCACTTTCCACAGGAAATTCGCCGGTTTGTACTCGATTTCCACTTCCTGCTGGTTGCCTATGATGCGCACCAGCCGCAGCACTTCGGAACTGTTGGGCTGGGAGCCAATCTTTGCCGGACGGTAGAATTCCTCGCCCTCGCGAACCTTGAAGGTCTCCTTTGCGCCGGAAACGGGGTCTTTGACCTCCATGAAGGCGTAGATCTCGCCGCCGGTCTGCACGAACCCGGTGACCAGCACATTCGGGCGGGCCATCATCATCTCGGCGTCGCGTTCAACCTTTGCGTAGCGATCGCTGCCCGGCTGGAGAACCTTGTAGAGCCCGCACAGGAACTTGACCTTGCGCCAGCGCTGCGCGTCGCGCATCTTCTTCATGTTGTCCTCGGCCTCGCGCTGGATAATGGCCAGGCCGCCCCGGCCGTTTTCGGTGGCGGACAACTGCGCCTTCATCGCGCCGAACGAGGCTATCAGGGCTTCGCAGGCCGCCGCGTCGCCCGGCAACGGGGCATCGTTGAGCAAAGGCCCCAGCGCGGTTCGCGCTTTCGCCGCATGCTCATCCGGAGTGGGTTCCGGGGGCGGGGGCGGCGTGGGCGGCGGGGGCGGCGGCGCGGGCTGACAGGCAGTCACCGTCGCAAGAATCAACAGTACGAGACAGACAATCAAGTATTTTTTCGGCATGGTCTGCTTCCTCAAAATCAAAGGGGGACACGCGCAAATCGTATCATAGCGTCCCGACGGGTTACAATTTGGCGAAGCTCCGGCAATCCGTTGGGAGTTGATCGTCCGGGCGGGCGAAATGCGTTGCAGAAAGTGGTCTTCATCATGTACACTACGCTCGGTGTTGTGGTTAATGTCACAAGGGGCGCATGTCGCACAGAGCCAAGGAATTATCGCAAATGAGCAGGATACTCATTGTTGACGATGAGGTTGATCTGACTGAACTGATTAAGGCCAAACTGACGGCCGAGGGGCATCAGGTCTTCACCATCAACACGGGTGAGGGCGCTTTCGAGTATGCCAAGCAGGTCAAGCCCGACATCTGTCTGCTGGACATCATGCTTCCGGGGGCCACGGGCTACCAGATTTGCCGCCGCATGCGCAAGGATCCTGAACTCTACCGCATGGCCATCTTGATGCTCACCGCGCTGGGCGAGGAACCCGAGGTGGTTCACGGTCTGGAGCAGGGTGCCGACGACTATCTGGTCAAGCCTTTCAAACTCGACCGGCTGATGGACAAGGTGGCGTCGCTCACCGCGCTGCTGGCCACGCTGGACAACCGGAACCGCGTTTCCAATCTGCCCGGAACCGACGCCATCAAGCGTGAGTTGAACCACCAACTGGCGCGGGGCACCGCGATTGCGGCGGTTTACATCGATATTGTCGGGTTTGAGGGGTTTTGCAAGTCCCGTGGCTCGGACGGGCAACGGCAGATTATCGAGTTCTTTGCAAAAATGCTGGTCGGCCTGACCCGGTCGCTGGGCATTTATGAGTATTTCGTGGCGCACATGGGCCGCCAGCATTTCGTGCTGATGCTCAAACTCGAAGACTACGAGAAGTACTGCACGCATCTTGCGAAGACCTTTGACGAAGAGGGGCGCAAGTTCTATACCGCGCAGGAAATAAGCCAGAATTTCATCACGGCACCCGATGCGCAGGGCAACAGTACGCGCTGTCCCCTGATGACGCTGTCCATCGGCGTTGCCCACACCCAGCACCGCCAGTTCAAGAGCGCCAAGAAGATGTTTGAGGTGCTTGCGCAGGTCCGGCAGAAGGCGCAGCCGACCGAGGGCAGAAGCATTGTCTTCGTCGACCGTCGTCACACTGAACGCTGACTGGGAGCGCCGGCGTCCCGCCGGCCTTTGAAGCGTAGTCCCGTGAAACTGCGCTGGGCTGTCGCGGCTGTTCTGCTCGGCCTGTTTGCGGGGGTGGCGATGATTGCCCGGATGGGGGAACGTCAGGCCGATCCGGCCGAACTTGCCAAGAGGTGCGCCGAAAGCCGCCCTGCCTGGGCCAGTTACCAGGAGGACATCAAGGGTCAGGTGGGCGCACCGCCCGTGGCCCGTTGGCGGGGCCGGTTGGTGGAAGTGTGCCAGGAAAGTGGCGCGATCACCGTGACCTTCCTTCTCGAATCCCCCTGGGCCGAATATGAGGCCGACATGCCGGTACTGCTGCGCGACCCCATGGGGCATGAGCACCGCCAAGATCAAGTCAAAAGGGAGGGCGGTACGCGGCGCTACATTTTCCATTTGGACGCCCAAAGCGGGGTTTCTCAATTGCCTTGGGTCGAAATCCATTTTCCCCACACGGAACGCCGCATCGCCTTGGGCACCGGGGGGCACTGGAAGGACATCGCGGCAACGCGCGAATAGGGCATCCTCTAAGCGGGACAAGGCCGGCGAGACGCCTGCGGTACGG
>CAIXUF010000956.1 GCA_903922535.1 Candidatus Hydrogenedentota bacterium | reverse complement strand
GGCGCTTCCGGCGGCGGATCTTTCGTGCTGGCCGCAAAAGGTCTCCTTGAAATAACCGGTCCGGCAGAATTGAACGTCTCTGCCGGCGCCCAGCAACCGGGGGGGGCTGGCGGTGCCGCCAGCCCCGCAACTTTGGGCGCGGTTGGCGCCAAAGGCGGTATGCGCGGCGCCAAGGGGCTTGGCGCTCATGACGGCGCCATAGGCGGCGAAGTGAGCATAGGCGGCGACGGCGGCACCTCGGCCCTGCTGTCCGACGGCAGCGGCACTTCCGGCGGCGCCGGCGGCAGCGGCGGCAATGGCGGTCTTGGAGGTGTGGGCGGCGCCGGTGGGACAGCCGGCTGCGGCACGCCCGGAATGGTCAAACTGCAGGGGTCTGTCGTGCAGGCCGCGCAGGCGGTTGTGATCGCGCAATATGCGGCCGGCACCGCGCCCAACCAAAGCGGCGCCTGCACCATTGTCTCAAACATGTCGGATGCCGCGCGCAGCGCTTTCAAGCCCGTCATGGGTTCAGGCCAGCCGCTGGAGGCTCCGGTGCTGGGTGCCGCCCGAAACGACGCGGTCCTGACCGCGCCGGGCAATGCGCCCTATCAGTCCACTGCCGGAAAAGCTTATCCACTGATTCCGACACTGGTCGGCGGTCCCGCTTCGCATGGGTGGTGCCTGGACAATTACTGGAACAAAAGCGACCTCGACGCGCTTGTTCCGAATACCGGAAACACGGAGTATGCCGTGCTGACGGCCACCACGACGCCGCCCAGCGCATTTGCAGGCTTTGACCAAATTCTCATAAAAAACACCGGGACCGCGACGGCCACCGATGTCCGGGTCAGGGTGGATATGAACGGCGGCACGCTGATCACCGGCAACGGCGGCGTCCCGGGCGAACTGCCTCCGGGCGGGGTATGGACAACCACGGTCGTCGCCGGCACGCCGGTGGGCGGAGGCGTGTTTGCAATCACCGGCCAGCCGCAGTCCCAAACGGTGAATCCGGATGACTTGGTCGCCTTTACCGTTACGGCCACGGGCAACAGCATTCAGTACCAGTGGGTCAAGGACACCGTCCCCATCCAGGGTGCCACCGCCGCCACATGGTCGTTCCACGCCCAGAAATCCGACGAAGGTTCCTACTGGTGCGTGGTGTCCAATCCGGCGGGATCGGCCAGATCAAACACCGCCACGCTGACGGTAAACAATCCGCTGCGCATCGTGGAGCAACCGGCCTCCACGACCGTTCCCTATCACGGAACGCTAAGCCTGTCCGTCGTCGCGACCGGAACGCCGCCAATCAGCTACCAGTGGCGCCAGAATGACATCGACATCGTCGGTGCCACCAAATCGTCTTACACGCGCACGCAGATGGTGGCCGCCTATGCAGGGAATTACACCTGCATGCTGACCAACGTGTCGGGCAACCTTCTCTCGGACACCGCCGTGGTGGACGTTCAGGATCCGGCCGTCACGGATGATCCCGACAACCAAATACTGCTGATTGGATGGACGGCGACGTTCAAGGTGGTGGCGAGCGGTTCGGGCCAGCTCAGTTACCAATGGCTCCGGGGCGGCGGCAATCTCAGCGACGACGGCCGCATCAGCGGCACCCAAACGCCAATCCTGACAATCGCTTCTGTCACAGTTGGCGATCAGGACGTGTACAGTTGCCGCATTTCCGGCAAAGTGACGTCACGGGAAGCGACCCTTGCTGTCGATTCCAAACTGGCGATTTTGCTGCAGCCCGATTCCGTCACCGTGGCTCCGGGCGAAGCATGCACGTTCTCCTGTTTCGGGGAGGGCGTGGGCGACTACAACAACCACATCAGCTACCAATGGAGAAAGGACGGGCGTGACATTCCCGACGCCACCTACAGCAACTTCAGCGTGCCCTCCGCGCGCTACGAAGACGAGGGCGACTATGTCTGCGCGGTTTCGAGCCTCGACCAGACGCGCATATCCAACACCGCGACGCTTGCGGTAAACGGGGCGCCCATAACGTTTATTGCACAGCCCAAAAGCCTGATGCGCTATGTCGGCGACAATGCAAGGTTTTCGGTGGACGGTGTGAGAGGCGGGTTGAATGAGCCCGTCTACCACTGGAAGTTCGACAACGGCCAGAAAGCCATCGCGGATGTCGGCGGCAACATTCCTGAATTCACCATCCCAAGCGTCGCCCTGTCCGACACCGGCACCTACTATTGTGAAGTGACCGACGATTCGCCGTTCGTCTACATCTCCGACAGCGCGACCCTGGAGGTTGGCACGACAATGGAAATTGTAACCCAGCCGGTGGGTGCCACAAAGAACGAGGGTGACACCCACACGTTTACCGTCGGTGTCACCGGCGGCTTCTTGGACAAACGGGCCTACCAATGGGAAAAAGACGACGTGGCAATACCCAGCGCCACGGCGCCCCTCCTGAGCTTTGCGGTTCTGGCGGGAAAAGACACCGGCACCTACAGGGTGGCCGTCACGGATGGGTACCTGGGCGCGCTCCAGTCGAACCCCGCGGTGCTTAAGGTGATCGTGCTCTCGCGGCTGCCCCTGACAAGCAGTGTGGCGGGTCTGCTGGCCACGGCTTTGCTTGTGGCGTTGGCGGGCCTGGCACATCTTGGGAGAAAACGGGCAAGATAAGGCGTCCCGCCCGTTGGCGGACCCTTGTCCCCGAACAGAGTTGATGCTTGATTCTCGAAAACTTGCCGGGAGCAGTGCTCCCGGTGGACGTGCTGGAACCCGAACCAGCCCGACAGTCTTTCGCTGGAAACGTTGAAACTATCGGGAGATGAGGATATGTTTATGCTGTTCACAAAGTCATGCACAACGCGGCGCGCCGGTCTGTGCACAGGCGCCGGTCTGAGGGTGGTTGCAGTGGTGTCACTGTGCTTTTCCGCAGGCACGGCAATCGCGGGCACGGCCTCCATCAACTCCGTGTACAGAAACCCAGGCGTGCCCAGCCTTGGATCGTTGACGCTTGGGAGTGGCGACAACATGGTTATCGACACGGGGAGCGCCGGGGGGCCCATGACCCTCACCGTCAATGCAACCAAGTCCTATCCAGGCACCTCCGTTGATTACAAGGACGGACCGGTGGCGGTCTTCTACTTCGATTATGTGTCCGTGCCCGCGGGGGTCAGCGTGCATGTTTCGGGACAGCGTCCCCTTTCAATCGTGTCCGCAAATGACATGGTATGGGGCACGTCGGTGATTGTGCCTCCCGGAAGCCTCGGCGGCGGCGCAGGCGGCGCGGGCGGGGGCGGCAGTGCCGGCGGCGGCGCGGGTGTCGGTGGCAAAGGGGGTAATGGCGGTTCCGGCGGCGGTGGCGGCGGTGGCGGTGAATACGATGGCGGTGGACCCACCAACGGCGGCGCGGGCGGCTCTGGAAGCGCCGGTTTGGACGGAGTTCAGGGCGGCGCAGGCCTCGCGGGCGCTGCCGGCGTCGCCGGCGGGGTCGGCGGAACCGCTTTCGGCGGCACTACTGGTGGCGAGGGAGGAGCCGGGGGCGCCAAGGGCGCGGGTCTGGACGGCGGCGCGCGGGGTGCGGGCGGTGCTGGTGGCACCGGTGGCACCGGTGGAACCAGGTCCGAAACCCAGATCTCGTATCCCATAGACACGGGCATCCCATTGGTTGGCAGCATTACCATCAAGTTTAAACTTGGCTTGGGTGGCGCGGACGGCACAAACAACCCAGGCAACGCCGGACTTCCCGGAAACGACGGTGGAGCGGGACAACCCGGTTCGCAGGGAGCCCCGTCGGAGTACGCCTATACGGATTGGGCGGACACATTAAACCTGATAGCGGGCTCTGGCGGCGGTGGCGG
>CAIXUF010000955.1 GCA_903922535.1 Candidatus Hydrogenedentota bacterium | reverse complement strand
TTTAAGAAGCGGCGTGCCTTCCCGACTGCGGCTTGGTCCGTCGCGTCGCGGCGCGGCGTTTCGAGGGCGGGTTGGCTCCGCCGCTGAGCGCCCGCTGATCAGGTCCGCTGCGGAGCAGGGGCTCCCGAGTGTATTGCGCCGGCATGGACATGTTCAAATCGGATAGCTTCGCGTCGGGTTGGCGGCGTCCGACGACCCGAACGTAACCAAGGTTCTTGCCCCGATCCGCCTCCAGGGCCTTGATCTCCACGGCATTGCCGGGGGCCACCACTTGGTGCCAGTCCAACCAGCGTCGCCAGCCTTCGGGCATGCTGTCGGCCACCTCGACCTTGACGATTCCGGTGCGCTCCCAATGCCGACGCCACCAAGTCGCGGAATGGAGGCAGCCGAGCTCGTGGGTCCACCATTCGCGCAGGTGCCGGGGCACTACGTCTCCCATTTCCTTCATCAAACCGGCACCCGCGATGGCCAGGAGACCGCCCGGCTTTACAAATTGCGCGATGTAATTCAGATCTCATCTTGGCACGCGCAAGGCAAACGCAGTCTAAAAGCGGCTCCGCGCAGCGAACCCATTTTGCGACTTACACCCCGCGATTAGTCATTCTCCTCTGGCCTATCAGAACGAGTCTCATGCCGGGTATTAGATTGCTTCATTACGCACAAAACTGGCCGCCGGCGGCCAGCGGTGTTCGCGGGCGGCCAATGATACGGATTGCCTATCATCGTTTGATTGTCTCTTTTTGACATAAAACCGAGGAAAGTGAAGCGATTTGAAGGTTCCGGACGTTCCCGCAAGCACTCTGGCATGACGACTGCTATAGTACCGGCTAACCCGAGGCTGGACAGGGACTGATGGACCCCACCTACGCGGTCTTGACGATTTAGTCAATGGTCCTTCGTTACCTGTCTGGCCAAAGGGTCTTTTTATCTCTTTAGGTTTGACTATACACAGTTCTTACACGCGGACCGCTGTTATGGAGTGTTTCAATTCTTGAAAGGGCGATAGATGAAAGATGCGAAGGTGACGGTTGGACACATGATTGACAAGGCCCCTGTGTCCATCATCAGTTCAGTGGATAAAGACGGCTTCCCCAACACCAAGGCCATGCTCCCACCGAGGAAGCGGAAAGGAATCAAACATCTCTACTTCACCACGAACACCTCTTCGCTGAGAACACGACAGTACGCCAATAACCCGAAGGCCTGCGTCTACTTCTACGATAAGCGATCGTGCAGGGGTGTCATGCTCAAGGGGAAGATGCTGATCTTGAAGGACGCCGCGTCGAAGGAGATGATTTGGAGGGACGGTGACGAAATCTACTACGAGAAAGGCGTCACCGACCCTGACTATTGCGTCCTGAAATTTACAGCACAAACCGGCAGGGCCTACAGTAACTTCAAGTCCGAGGATTTCAAGATCAAGTGACGCGGCTGCCTCATGATTCCGGCGCACCGAGTGCAGGCACATTGCCTTCACTGCGATAACCGCAGGGCTGCGGCGCATCTGCGATTGCGATCTGGTGCAATCCGGGGTGGCCCGTGGGCTCCGCACCGCGGGCGGCCTCGACACCGAAAGGCCGTCGTCGGAACCGCCGGCCCACCAGGAACGACGAGGGCTTGCAGCAAAGCGGAGATGCACCCCA
>CAIXUF010000954.1 GCA_903922535.1 Candidatus Hydrogenedentota bacterium | reverse complement strand
GGTGGTCGTCTCTCTGACCAGGGTAAATGTTTCCGTGGTGACCGTCAGTGGGTCCATTGCCTCGCTGAAGGTGGCGGAGAGACTCCCGTCGACCGGCACATTGACGGCATCGCCTTCGGGGACGGTGTAACTGACTTCCGGCATGGAGGTGTCCGGAAGCGCGCCTGTGGTGAAGCTCCACGTGCGGCTGCCCGCCAGGGTGTTTCCGGTCAAATCGGCCGCTTTGGCCGCAATCTTGGCTGTGTACAGGGTGTTGGGCGCGAGATCGCTTGTGGGGTTAAACATCGCTGTGACACCCGAATAGGTCACCGATCCTGAAACCGGGGTCGTGCCCTGGACAAGGGTGAATGTTGACGTTGTGATCGTCAAGGGGTCCATGGCCTCGCTGAACGTGGTGGCAATCTTCCTGCCGGTCGGCACGCCTGTGGCACCGCTTTCGGGATATGTGGAACTGACCGTTGACACGGTTGAGTTCGAGGCCGTCCCTGTTGTGAAAGTCCACACATAGTTGCCTGCCAGGGTGTTGCCGGACAAATCGGCGGCCCCGGTTGTAATCGTGGCCGTGTACTGGGTGTTGGAGTCGAGGTCGTTTGAGGGCCTGAATACTGCGGTGACACCCACGCAGGTCACGGTGCCCTCAACCAGGGTTGTGCCCTGTGCCAGGGTGAAGGTGGACGTGTCGATGGTCAAGGGGTTCATGGCCTCACTGAATGTGGCGGCAAGATTCGTGTTGACCGGCATATCGGTCAGGGCCTTTGCGGGATTGGTGGAATCAATCGTCGGCGCTGTCGTGTCTGAGGCGGTGCCTGTGGTAAAGGTCCACACATAATCCCCTGCCAGAGTGTTTCCGGACAAATCGGCGGCTGCGGCGGTAATCGTGGCCGTGTATTCGGCATTGGGCGTCAGATAGTCCGCGGGGTGGAACACTGCGGTCACACCTGTGTAGGTCACCGTGCCTGAAACCGGGATCGTCCCCAGGGCCAGGGTAAATGTTGTTGTGGTGATGGTTGCCGGGTCCATCGTCTTGCTGAATGTGGCGGTGAGTCTTGTGTTTATCGGAACGTTTGTGATGCCAGCCACCGGTTCGGTGGAACTCACGGCGGGCACGCTGCTGGTCTGCGGGCATCCACTCAAAACGATGATCACTGCCGCGCATCCCAAGGCGACCGCACTGCATTTCAGCCTTTTTGCGATGGACATGTGTTTATTGCTTCCTTCCTGTTGCTTTTCGTGCTGGCCGGAAAGTGTTTTGCCCGGGCAGGTTTATTCCCCAGACGGGGTTGAACGCCGGATGAGCTCAAGGGGGAAACGACGGCTTGGCTGACTAGGTTGACCCGATTGGTGGAACGCGGTCAAGACGCCTGTCAAGCACTGCCGATCCGCGGGCTGAAACACCCGGCAGAATTGGGGCCGCCGAGACCGGCCAAAGACGGCGCGCCTCAAGATGCCTTTTCCGTGAGAAACACCACGCGGCCGCCCGCGAAGTCTGCGGGTAGCGCGACTGCGCCGTCTTTTCTCGGTGTCACTTTCTGTCCGTTTACCTCGGCGGACGTGATGGGTCCCGCACTTGGAATTTCCAACTGTAACCGATCCTGTCGAAACCGGAGGTTGGCGGAAATCGGGGGGCTGCCCGGATAGAGCGCCGGTTTGAGAACGAGCTGACTGTCTTCGAAGCGGACGCCCAAAAGATGACGCACCACAAAGAGACTGATTTCTCCGGAAGTCCAGGGAAGCACGCCTGCGGTCGGCGCCTGGGATCGAATCAGGGGAATGGCCTCGAACCACGCCCCGGTGCGGCCCCCCTGAACCGTGTTGAGCCATTCCAGTGTGCGGCGGCTGCGCTCAAAGTCCCCGGCATCGTGCTGCGCGCGCAGGATGAAACACGTCGCAAAAGACCAAGGACCGGGCTGGTCGCACTGGCCGCTGGAGTGATAACGTTCGTAGCCGCCGCCGAACCAGCGCGCATTGTGCAGCTTCTCCAGTTCATCCAGGGTGGCGCGCGCCAGTGCCGAATCCGGGGGTACCAGGCCATAAGCGATGGGCAGTGCCATGGTCGCGTCCGGACCGGCCAGGTTCACCCGTTCCGTTTTCAGCGGCACGTCCGCGGCGGCGGCGGGGAAGTGAATTGTGTGCACTGGCGCGCCGTCGAGAGCGCGGCGCTTGATGAGGTGGCTGTCCTCGATGAGGGCACACTCGGGTATGTCGAGCATGGATTTCTGGATGCGGTCTGCCTCGCCGCGCCAGCGTTCGGCGCGGTCGGCGGCACCCAGCGGTTCCGCCAGCGCGGCGGCGTCACGCAGACCCAGAATGACATAGGTTTGGTAGGCGAGTTCGTGGGCGTCGTCGAAGGTGCGCTCCCAGAATTCGCGACGGTTGTGGACCATGCCGGTCTGGTCGCGGAACTCGGCATGCAGCGGGCGTTCCACCAGCGCCAACAGTTTCTCCCTGTGCCCGCGCAGCAGCGAATCGTCACCGGTCCAGTCGCGGTAGGCCTTCAACGCGTGCAGCAGTTCGCCCATCTGGTCAAACTGTTCCAGGTCCGGGGCGTCAAAGCCCCCGCCGATCATGGTTTTGCCTTCGGCGTCCACCATGTTTTCCAGGATTTGCACGAATCCGCGCCGGGCCAGTTCGAAATGCCCCGCGTGGAGAAGGCCCAGCAGCGTGTTCGACGTGTCGCGCACCCACTGCGCGCCGTACTCGAAAATGCCCGCGTCCATCACGCCGTTGTCCGCCACCATGGCCGCTAAACCGAAACGCGCCTTGTCAAAGATCTCCTGCACGGTGGCGTCCTTCGTCTGCACAGCGGACGTCACGGACCAGGCATCGCGTGTCTTCGCGAGCGTATCGGCGACGTTGAATACCGCCAGTCCCTCGACACCGGGAGAGACAGCCGTAAGCGGAAACCGGCCATCGGCCGGTCCGGGAGGAATCTGAGCCAGCAGCAGGGTATCGACCGAGACGGTCTGTCCGGGTGCGATGGACAACGGCCCGACCTCCATCATGCCCTGTTCCGTTACCGCATGCGCCGGCGCTTCGGAAGCCAGACCGAGCGCCATGCGGCATTGCGCCCGTTCCCCCATGAGGTAACCCTTCGCAACCGTGCAGGTCCCCGGCGGCAACGCCAGACGCAGGTGCAGTTCCTCCGGCCCGCCCAGATTCTCCGAGGCCAGTTGAATCCGCCGAAGAAACAGGCCCTGGTCACCCAGGGCAAGAAGTTGCTCCGTCACCCGCACCCCACCGGCCCACCAGACCGCCTCGACGGCCGGAATCCCCTCCACGGTGGTCCAGCGGGTTTGCGTTTCGTGGCCGAGCGCGGTAAAGGGATAACCCCCGAGCACAACCTGCAGCGCGCTGGCTGCCATCCCTTCGCCGTCGGCGAAGTTGAACGCCGTCTCCTTGCGCGCCGACTGGCGGTTGTCCTCCGCGTCGAAAAGGAGGTACATGAACGCCGGCCCCAGATCGACCTTGTCCGCCTGCACAATCATCTGGGCACGGCCGCTCCGCAGGACAAAATACTCGCGCCCCTCCAGAAAAGAGCGCTTTTGAAGTGAGAGCAGCGCCGAATCAATGCCTGCCGCCCGCGCGCTGGGGGCTGTTTCCGGGGCCTCGGCCGCCCGTGCCCCCATCATGCCGCCGACGGTCAGCAAGACCATTCCCAGCAGACCAAGAAGAAAACGGTGGCAAGACATGGATAGGCCCTCACGGGTCGGCGAACGCAATAATCCCAAGAAACGCCGGAGGCGCGTTACTTGTCTTTCTTCTTCTCGTTTTTCAGTTTCCGCTTCTCCGCCGGGGTAAGGAGCGGTTTCTTCTTCACTTCTTTTGCGCCCTTGTCTTTCTTTCCCTTTTCGCCCATTTTCATTTCTCCTTGTTGGATGGGGACCTGTATCCGCTAATCTACCCCCAAGCGTGTGGAGAACGCAAACCATGGGCGAGATTCTTCCAGGAAGCCGCCGCGGCACGCTCACTGGTCCGCATATTCAATGACCCCATACCAGCCGATTCCGGCATTCTTCCAGTCCGCGTTTCGCTGGAGCACATGCTCGATGCGGTCTCCCGGCTTTACCGTAATGGAGCAGTCGTATTTCATGCCTGCGCGGTCCACGGGCACCTGCTGCCAGCCACCTTCGGGCCAAGTTGGCAGGCTATTGCACAGTATGCGCACATGGCATTCCGCCACCGGCGTCGTTCCGGGCGGAAGCTCGCGTCGTACCATGCCGCGCAGCAAGATACTGCCGGCCCGCCGCACCGTGAAGGCCCGCGCGATGTCGGCATCGGGATGAGGCAGCATGAAGGTTCGCGCGATCACGCCGGGGGTGGATTCTCCGTCCGCTTTGGGTTCGAGCAACCACTGGCCTTCATATCCGGTTTCCGGATGCCATGCCAGCGGGTTGGGCACCTGTCCGTCGCGGGAGGCCTCATAGGTCCAACCCCGAAATCCCTGAACATCGCCGAATCCCTCGAATAGATCGCGCCGCTCCGGCTCACCCGCAACTAACTCCGCCACCGCGAAGGGGGAGACATTGCCGTCCCCGTCGAAAGCGCGCACCTCATAGGTGCGGGCAATCAGTTCCGTTCCGGGCTGTGAATGGTCAAAGAAGAATTCACCCCTGGAAATCCGGCCGAGGTTGACGCGGGTTCCGTCCGGTTCGACACGAAACGCCTCATACCCGGAAAGCCAGTGGTCATCCTCGGCGGGTTCCCAGCGGACTTCGACGCCCTGCGTGTGGATGTTCGTGCCCACCCGTTTGGTGAGCTGCCGGGGCGGTCCGGGCTGCGTGGTGTCGGTGCCGCTGCCCGGGTGTCCAGCGAGATTGAGATAGACAATCTCGCCGGGCTTCAGTGCCTCAAAGACAATACCCTGCGTCATGAGATCCGCGCCGAGCCGTTTCTCTGTTTTCCGGTCAACGTCAAAGCGCACATCGTACTCCAAGCCTTCGACAAGCCCCTTTGGAAACACCGTAACGGCACCCGCAGGCCTCTGCTGTGGCTGGGCGAAGGATCGCGTTGTCAGGATCACGCCTTTCGTCCCGTCGCGGCTCATACGCTGGAAGTACAGGACAGGTTCGTCACCGTTGACCTTCGGCCGGAACACATGTCCCCACCGTCCAGCCACCTCTTCGTG
>CAIXUF010000953.1 GCA_903922535.1 Candidatus Hydrogenedentota bacterium | reverse complement strand
CTCAGGCGCATGAAGGAGGCACCCCAGTTCCGGCAGTACAACTTCTCGCAGTTGGATTACTACAACTACTGCCAGTGCCCGAAATGCACGGCCATGAACGAGCAGTACGGCACGACCGGCGGCACGCAGTTCTGGTTCCTCAACCAGCTCGCCGAGCGCACATCAAAGGTGTATCCCGACAAGTGCATCGGCACGCTGGCCTACATGTACACCGAGGAGCCGCCGAAGGGGCTCGTGATGCACCCCAATGTGGCGGTGTGGCTCTGCCACATGTTCCCGTGCTGCGACAGCCATCCCATCGCCACCTGCCCGCTCAATGCCGACTACAAGCGCCGCGCCGAGGCATGGTCCAAGCTCACGTCGCACCTCTATATCTGGCACTACATCGTCGATTTCGCCCATTATTACAATCCCTTCCCCAATTTCGGCGCCATGGCGGCCGACATGAAGTTCTACCGGGACCTGGGCGTGGAAGGTGTCTTTCTTCAGGGCATGGGCAATGGCGGGGGGGGCGGCGATTTCAGCCTCCTGCGCCCCTATTTCGGCATGAAGCTGCTTTGGAATCCCGACATCGACCCCAAGGCCGTGGTGAACGAATTCCTGGAAGGCTATTATGGGGCCGCGGCGGGACCGATTGGCGCTTACATCAAGCTGCTGCAGGACAAGGTGGACAACGAGAACATCCACATGCACCTGTACACCAATCCGGCGCAGGGCTATCTGTCCAACGAGGTCATGGACAAGGCGGCGGGCCTGTTTGACGAGGCCGAGGCCGCCGTCAAGGACGACGCCGAGATGCTCGAGCGCGTGCGCGTGGCCCGCATGCCGTTGGTCTATGCGAACCTCTTTCCGCGCAACGGCTACAGCATCGACAGCGGCCTGCTGATTTTCCGTCCCCCGCTTGCGCAGGTGCCGGAGGCGATGGAATTCGTTGAACGCATGGGGAAGCACGGGTTCAATGCCCTCCGTGAAGTCATGGGCGATCCCAGCCAGATGACCATGCTGTGCGCACTCTTCAACATGCCGCAGTCAACCCCGTCCATCGGAAACGCCCGGCTGACCGCCGACGTGGTGCCCTTCTTCGGCGGGCGCGTGCTGCGCATCACCGACCGGCAAACGGGAAAGTGCATCACGGCCAACGAAGTCTCGCGCGGACTCTTCTTCCCGTTCAACGGCGGCGAGGAAACGCGGCTGGGCGGGCTGTTTTCGCCCGAGGGCATGTTCATGCAGTTCACCGAAACGGAGACCACGCCGAACTCCGTCACGCTGGTGGCCAAGGCGGGTGATTTCGATCTGAAACGGACAATACGACTGGAAGGCGACACTCCAACTGTCACCATCGAGGCGACGCTCACCAACAACAGTTCCAAGCCCCATGAGGCGCATCTGCGCAGCCACACGGAATTTGACCTGGGCGATCTCCTGAAGACCCGGGTCGCGTTCACCGACCGGCAGGGACGTGAGATCCAACGGGACATGAAGCCCATTGTGGACGGACTGCGCGAGGGCGAACATTACCTGGACCAGAACGCGCCAAAGGGCTCCTGGGTGTTCACCGGCACCAAGGGGCTGGAAGTGACCCAGACCTTCGACGACGCCAAACTGGACTACGCCTGGCTCTACGCCTATCCGGACTATCTCAACGACCTTGAGGCTGAATTGTGGATGAAGCCCGTGACCGTCGCCCCCGGCGAAAGCGTGTCCTTCTCCCATTCCATAACGGTTGGGCCGATGCCGAAATAGAGTGCCGTCAACGAACCAAAGCAGAGGGACGCTTTCCATTGCGGAAAGCGTCCCTCGAAGTATTCGGTGATCGTCCGGGCGACTAGCTCAGCTTCCAGTCCCCGCGGTACTTGCGCGTCAGCATGGAGTTGATCGCGTCGTTGTCGATGAACTTCTCCTCCTTGGGGTCCCACTTCAGCTTGCACTGAAGCATGGCGGCAATCTTGCCCAGGTGGCCAATGGACGCCGAGCGGTGGCCCGCCTCGACGGGCGCGATGGGATCGGTCCGCTCGCGAATGCAGGTCAGGAAGTCGCGCACGTGGTTGCCTTCCTTGCGGAAGCGGAAATCCTTGTCCTTGAAGTGGATGTGCATCAAGTCCTTGGAACTGGCGTGAATGCCCTTGCGCGAAACATAGATCCACTTGCCGTCTTCACCGAACCACTGCGTGCCCGTGTCCTCGCAGTTCTTGAACACTTCCGGCATTTCCGCCTGGCTGCCCACCTGCATGGTCACGCCGTGTTTATACTTGTAGTTGATCATGTACTTGGCCGGGCCGTTGTACAGGTTGTTCCGCTCCGGGGACATTTCCCAGAGCACCGGCTCGATTTCGCTGGGGCCGTTGTCGTCCCAGCCCATGCCCATGTGCGCGATGTCCGCGTGGTGGCCGATCCAGTCCATCATCTGGCCGCCGCCGAAGCCCATCCACCAGCGCCAGTTCCAGTCGAGCCGGTCCACGTGGTAGGGCGTCCATTCCGCCGGGCCCACGTAGAAGTCATAGTCCAGATAGTCGGGCGGCGCGGGGTATTCGTCCACCCACTTGGCGTTTCCGCCGTTGGGCAGGCCGACGTTGATGTGCTTGATTTTCCCGAGATAGCCGTTGCGCACGACCTCGCAGGCGTACTTGAACTCGCCGCCGGAGCGCTGCATGCTGCCCACCTGGAGCACGCGCTTGTTGTCGCGCACGGCCTTGACCACCGCGCGGCCCTCGCCCAGCGACCATGCCAGCGGCTTCTCGCAATAGATGTCCTTGCCCTGTTTGGCCGCCTCGATGGCTACCAGCGTGTGCCAGTGGTCCGGTGTGCCGATCACCACCGCGTCAATGTCCTTGCGCGCCAGCAGTTCACGGAAATCCTTGTAGGTGGCGCAGTCCTGGTTGTCATTGGCCTTGTCGATTTTGGCCTTGGTGGCGTCCAGGTTCTTCTTGTTCACGTCGCAGACTGCCACCACCTGCGTTCCCTTGGATCTTTGTTCGAGCACGCCGCCGATGACGTGGTTGCCCTGGCCGCCGCAGCCGATCAGCCCGAAGGTGATGCGGTCGCCGGCCGCGACCGCGTTCTTCGTGCCAAGCACCGCCGCCGGGATGATAAGCGGGGCAATTGCGCCCGCGCCGGCACTCTTCATAAACGACCGCCGGGACATTCCGTCCGATTTCTTCTCGTCCATGTTGTCAGTTCCTTGTTTGACTGCCGTTGCGACCCTTGCCCCGCAGCACAGCGCTTCCGTTGTTCCCAAAGAAGGCGATGACCGCGTGTGGAAAAGGTAGACCATCAGCACTCCCGAAAACAAGCACCAAAAAGATGGTCGATGCGATCCAAGGGAGATCCAATCCCATAACTCCCACATCCTCAGGAGAAATCGCTTGACCCGAACCGTCTCCATGCTGTTGAATGGTTGCGCATCCAACTGGAGGTTTTTCGCGATGGACACAACCCGACGGCAGTTTCTTGAGACAGGCGTTCTCGGCTTGGGCGCGTTGACAATGGCCATGGCGGCCCGGGGCGCCGAAAAGCCGGGGAAATGGCGCATGGGTCTGGGCCTGAACGGGTTCATGTCCTCGGCGCAGGATTACCACAAGGAGTACCCGATCTGGGAGGTGCTGCAATTCGCGGTTGAGGCGGGATTCCCCGGCGTCGAACTGGTGGAAGGCTGGCCGCAGGGCGGTTATCCACGCGCCGAAGAGGAAAAGCGCGTCGCCGCGCTGCGCGGGCTCTACGACAAGTACGGGCTGCGCATCTACACCTTCCAGAACGGCGGCGCCGACGCCCATGCGGCGGACGCCGAACGCCGCAAGTCGTGGCTGGAAGAGATCAAGGCGCGGGTGCGGCTGGCCAAGCTGCTCGGATGCGATTTCATCGGGCACTGGCCCGGCGGTGGACTGGAGGGCAACGCAAACACGGACGCCGCCATCGTCAACCTGGTAAAGAGTTACCGCGACGCGGCGGCGGTCTGCGCCGATGCGGGCATTTACATGTCTTTTGAACTCGAGCCGCCCTTTGTCTTCAACACGCCCGAGATTCTTGAGCGCATTCTGGCCGAAGTGAACCATCCCGCCTGCAAGACCAATTATGACCAAAGCCATTTTGACCTGATGTGGGGAAGCAAGGGCCGTCCCGCCGAGATGCTCAAGCGCATCGGCGTCCAGCATATCGGCCACCTCCACCTGACCGACACGGACGGGACAATCTTCAACGGCACGTCGAAACACCTCGGCTGCGGAGACGGCCATTGCGACACCGCGGCCGCATTGCAGGTGCTTTACGACGGCGGTTACCAGGGCTGGATCATGTGCGACGCGTGGAAGATCGAAGACCCCTACGACGCCAGCCGCAAGGCAAAGAAAGCAGTGGACGATTTCTGGAGCAAGTTGTAGGGTGTGTGCAGTTCAGCGAAGCTGAACGGAACGCACCGTCTTTGGAGTATAGAGAGGCGCGGTGTGCTCCGCTTCGCTTCGGGCACGCTACAGGCTGTGTCACATGCCTCCGAAACGTCCCTTTCTCTGCCGCCGCACATACTCCACCGGGTCATCCAAATCCTTGCGGTCCTTCCACATGCCAAAGGCAGGGCTGGACGTGAGCGACAGAGATTCCTTCGCCTGCGTCCTCGGAATGATGCTTGCAATCTCACGCCCGCGTGAATAGAGCACAACCGTCTCGTTGCGCTCAATGGCCTCGATGATCTTGCCGGAGTTTCGGCGCATGTCGCTCAGGGTGGCTTTCATATACGATCATCTCCACGAAAATGCATACTGATAGTTTCGCCTCAAGAGGTGAAAAGATCAAGCCCGGGACGGTGCGTTCCGTTTTGCTTCGCAAAACTGCACACACCCTACCCTCAACACCCTACTCGCACCACGCGCTGGCTTCGCGGCGAAGGGTGTCCCAGTCGAGTTGCAGCGTGTTGCC
This sequence comes from Candidatus Hydrogenedentota bacterium, assembly GCA_903922535.1. The sequence continues at coordinate 1,673 of CAIXUF010000953.1, read as the reverse complement.
GTCGTGCTCGAAGGTTATCTTGCCGGCGGGGAAATCGGCCTTGGCGTAGGGGTTGTTGAAGCGGGGATAATCCGCGAGATTCACCTCTTCATCCCGCCGTTTCAGGCTTCCGTTCCAGCCGAATTCAAGCAGGCCCTGCGAGGGCGATTCATAGGCGACGTCGAGTCCCTCACCGGATATGCGCGCCTTCGCGATGCTGTCCATGAACGAGGTGAATTCGCCGTTTGTTTCCCTGCGGCCCAGTTCACAAATCCAGACGTTCTCCTGGCCGGGCGCGATGATCTCGCGGTCCTTGTCGTCGCCCTCCCCGGTCTGCCAGTGCCACGGCTGGCGCGACCACAACGCCAGATAGCCGTCGCCGCGCCGCGCAAAGACCCATCCGTCGCGCTCCACGACCTCGTCAAACTGGTCCTTGGGCAGCCATGCGTGGGTAAACAGGAGGGGTTTGGCCTTGATATACAGGCCTCCTTCGTCGGCAATGTGGTAGACCGCCACGACGACATTTTTCACCTGCGCGGCGCGCGGCAATGTGCCGGAACCGGTCCAGTAGTTGGGCGCATCCTGTTTGCCCGCGGCCGGGTGCGTGGTGAAACACGCCGCACCGGGTCCGAGCGTGGCCTGCCACACATGCTGCTGGTCGCCGCCGTATCCGCGTTTGTAGTCCTGCGCGGTGCTCAGCATGTAGTCCGGCGTGCGGTAGGTGCAGATGTTTGCCTCATCGCGCTGGTTGCGCTGCACATCGTGCCGTTCATACCAGACCGCAAGGGGAAGAATCTGCAGTTGGTTCGCCACCTGGATCAGGTCCCGCTGGCTGGCGAACGACTTGAAGAATTCGTTTTCCCACCAGTGGTACGCATCGAGCATTTGCAGCGTCAGCCCGATGGTCTTTGGATGGGCATAGGCCTCCATCGCGAAGAAAAGCATGCCGTCCTCAAGCCTGTCGTACTTCAATCCATATTTCCCGGCGTCGGCCAGGAGAATGCCGCACCGCTGCTCGTTTGTCATCTCGGGCCGTGCGGCGTCGGCGGCAATGTCATACAACACCTTTGGCAGGCGGTACTGCGGGCTCAGCGCCAGGCAGGTGACGGGCATCTCAGCGGGCGACCAGCGATTGGTGCCAAAGAGTATCTTGAACGCGCCATTGGTCCCTTCCGCTCGTGCCCACTTCTTCTCGTGCTCGTAGGTGCGCCCATGGGTGCCGCAAAAACTGCCGCGAAAACTGTTCAGCGCCATGTCCGCGATCAGCAGGTCCGTCACCATTTTGGCACGCTGGCGGATTTCCTCGTCCTGGCAGAAATCCACCAGGTTCATCAACGCCGTCAGGTCCTCGACGTAGTACACGTTGGAGAGCCACTCGCTGAATCCCGTCTGGTAGCGCAGATGAAGCCACCGCAGGATGCGGTCGCGGAATGCGGGCATCCGATCACGCCCGGTCTTGCCCGAGTTCGTGAACACCTCGTCCGGGTACAACTGCGCCGACAGGTATGCGCCCGACGCGAACATGATGTAATGGTTCTCCGACCAGGTGCACATCGAGTCTATGCCGGGCTCCTCCGGCCAGTACTTGAAATTGAGCACCGCCTCGCGCGCCTGCCGGCGCGCGGTGTCTTTCAGCAGCGGGCTGTCGCCCGCCGTATACAGGAGCCGAAGCACCCCGGCAAGCTGAAAATCGG
>CAIXUF010000952.1 GCA_903922535.1 Candidatus Hydrogenedentota bacterium | reverse complement strand
CATCGCCGAGACGCACGCCGCTATTGTCATGCAAATATTCCCTGCACCAAGACCCACGGATTAACAATTAACACAAAAACTGGACAAACAAGCACTCCGACCGCCTTCACCCGCAGCGACAGGAAGAATAAGCGCTCTCGTCCATCTCATAACTTCTTAATCGCCGCGCTTCCAGACAACGGGTGCAACCTAAATTTGTAGCACCGCAAGAGATTAGATATTATATCATCTTGTCTGGACTGAGTTCACTTTTGAACGCGCCGTTCTCCCCCCGGCTCTGCGGAACGCGCGGCGACGGGCGTTCACGTTTGGTCAGGCAAGGATCGTGCGCAAAACCAAAAGCCTTCGGATTGCACCAAGTCTTGGAGACCGACAAGAAGAGACGGCATAAACCCGAAACCAAGACGGCGGGGTCTGGACAACCTTGCCGGATAATTCTGGAAACGGGGGAAAGCCCGGGCGTGAAAGAAGACCCTGGGAACGAAAAAAGACACACTCATGAAACCATCCATTGAAATCACCTATATCCCTCTCCGGTTTCAGGCCCTTTTTGACTGGCTGCTTACGGGGTTGGGAATACTTGAGCAGCAGGGCATGCTTCAGTTGGAGATTCGCGAGCCCTTTTGGCAGGAGCTGCTCAGGTCAAGAGTGTTTGGGAAACATCCTTGGCCTCGGCTGATGCCCGTGTTTTATGATCGGATGAGTCCGACGGATTACTTCTGCATGACCGGTCGATTGCGGGTTAAGGACCGCGTCATGAACTTTGCGGTGGATGTGACGGATTCACCCTACAACTTCGGCCTGGGGCTGCTCGAAACAGTGGATTTGTATTTTAAGTGCCAGTGCCCGACGACGTTTGAAGCACAGGGGTTTCCTCTGAACAGCCAAGTTCGGGTGCCCTATCATCCGGATGTTTTCACTTTTGCGCGCAAGATACGGCCGGCCATGCTTGGAAGGCCCCTGGCCAGGAGTACGAGCCTGAAGCGGAATCTGCGGGTCTTGCAGCAGTGGGAATCGGATCTTTGTTCGACGAAGCACACACGAATTTTCGCCTCTTTCGGTTCGGATGGAGCTCCTGTCCCGTTTACTTCCCAGTCTGCGCTTCCCGCACCCCACGAATACGAGGACGAGAGCGCTCAGTTGGCGCGATGGGGAGATGCGGTGCATCACCCAAACCTCAAACGGGGGCGCGTGGTCGAAATACTGCGATCTTTCGGCAAGACTGACGTTTCAGCGTGTCTCTTTCGGTCCTCAAACCCGGACATTGTCGGTCCGAAGCTGAATGAGAGTCAATACCAAAGCCGTCTGCGGCAGGCTGCGGTGAATGTGAACATCTCGGGCTATCGCCGCAGTCTCCCCTTCCGTTTCATGGATACTTTTCTGAGTGGGGGAATGGTGGTCACGGACACGCTGGCTGTCAGATGGCACGCGCCGTTCGACATGGGTGTGGAGGTCACTGAGTTTGGGGATCTGGGATATGAGCCCGAAAGCAGGGTTGACTGGGCTGCTGTCAAGGATCGGCTGCTTGGGATCTACGACGCGCAGGAGGGCCAGAACAGCGCCAACGTGAAAGCCATCCGGGATGCGTACAACAGGAAATGGGCTCCTCTGGCTTTTGCCAGGCATTTTCTCAGTCAGTGCATGGAGGCGCTGTAATCATGGCAACGCACAAAACGGGCAGACAAGTGACGGTGAATCCCCGCATGACCGTGGTTGTGACAACGATTCAGGCTCCAACCCCCAGCATGAATGCCTGGAGTCGGTTGCTGCGGGGGATGGATTGTCCAATTCTTGTCATCGGGGACAAGAAAGGGCCTTTTGAATATGCCCTTTCAGGCGCCGAGTTGGTCACTTTTGAGCAGCAGCTCCGGCTTCCCTTTCATTTGGTCACACTCCTACCCGCCGGCCATTACTGCCGCAAGAACATAGGGTATCTTCTTGCGATGCAACGTCAGGCGGAATGCATCTATGAAACCGACGATGACAATGCCCCCCTGAAGAACTGGAACCGGCGGCAAGTCCGAGTGTCGGCAGTTGTTCAGAGATCAAAGGGCTGGGTGAATGTCTACCGCCGGTACTCAGACGACGTGGTCTGGCCGCGGGGATTGCCCCTCGACAAGATTCACGGAAAGTCCAAGTTGCCGGTTGGGCGCCCCGGCGTGCTGGTGGCGCCTGTGCAGCAGGGTTTGGCCAACGGATCGCCGGATGTGGACGCCGTTTGGCGCTTGGTTATGGACAAGCCGATGCGCTTCAATACAGGCCCGTCCGTGGCATTGTCCAACGGGGCCTGGTGCCCCTTCAACAGTCAGAGCACGTGGTGGTGGCCGGAGGCTTACCCGCTGCTGTATTTGCCGGTTCACTGCAGTTTTCGCATGACGGACATCTGGCGAAGTTTTGTTGCGCAGCGTTGCCTGTGGGCACTGGGCAGAAAGTTGGTGTTTCACCCGGCGGAGGTGCTGCAGGCACGAAACGCCCACGACCTGATGCGCGATTTCAAGGATGAGATACCCGGATATTTGGCCAACGAAAAGATACGCCAAATACTGGATGCGCTCTCTCTCGCTGCAAATCCGGCGCATGTGGGGAGAAACATGCTGGCGTGTTATGAGGCGCTGGTGCGGGAAGCCATATTTCCAAAGGAGGAACTGCCGTTGGTCCGGGCTTGGTTGAAAGACACCTCCTCGGCGGGTTGTGTTGGTGTGGCGGGCTTCTGAACGGGAATTGCGGCGCTGTCAAACAGGCCATGTTTCCATTGCTTGGTCAAGACCGGCGGCACAGCCGGTCGGCCTGAGGGAACACAAGGCGCACGGCACGGCTCAGCAGACGGTGACGTCAAGACCTTGCGGGCTGAGTTGGAAGTCGAATAGGCGGGCGCGGTCGTTGGGGGGGGACTGGGCAAGCTGGTCGGCGACAGCCTGGGCGTCCTGTGGGCTTTTGGCGATCATGAGAATGAATCCGCCGCCGCCCGCACCCATGATTTTGGCACCGTGGAGCCGGGGGCGCACTGCGTTGATGAGGGCGTCAATCTCAGGGTTCGTGGAGCCGGGGTCGAGCTGTTTCTTGAGCATCCAGGCCGTGTCAAGCGCGCGTCCGAATGCGGGGGCGTCTTTGCGGGCCATGGCGGCGGCCGTGCGCGCGGGGGAGGCGTGGATGGCACGGAGCGTGGCGACCGCGGCCCGGTCCCGGTCGAGCCAGTTTCCGACGACGTGCTGCAGGATGTTCTTGGCCAGGCGGGTGATGCCGGTGTAGTAGAGGAGCGCGGAACCCCCGCATGACAGGGGGGTAAGCACGTCGGCGGGCACGAAATGGATGGACGGGGCGGGAACAAGTCCCGGGGCGGTGGCGATACTCTTGGCACCGGGAACAATGCCCCCGATCTGGTCCTGCCAGCCCCCGCCGGTGGTGAGCGCCTGTTCAAGGCGCAGCACCGCGTGGAACAGTTCGCGCGGTGCGAGGGTGTTGCCAAGCACGCGCTGGATGACGGCGTGGATGACGGCGCCCATTATGCTGGAGGTTCCCAGACCGCTGCCGCCGGGAATCGCCGCCAGCGTGGTGAGTTCGATGCCGCCGCCGAAGCGTTCGAGCATGCCGCGCAGGGTGGTGCCCTGCGGCCAGGGGGCCAGGGCGGGATCAAATCCCGACAGGGCCAGCGCGGCCTTGGGCAGGGAGAAGCCGCTGCCGGGCGTGCGGTAGTCCAACAGTTGTTCCAGCTCCGTGATTTCGAGACGTCCGCCAAAGTCGATGGATGCGAGCCGGATCACAGGCTCGTCGATGACGCGGGCGTAGGCCTGGATGGGCGGCTGGCCGTTGAGATCGACGGCCGCGTTGAGCACACAGCCGCCCTCTTCGAGCGTGTATGGCGGCGTGTCGCTCCACCCGCCGGCCAGGTCGAGCCGCGCCGGGGCGCGTCCCCAGACGATCTCGTCCTTGCGCAGGGTATTCTTGGGAACCGTGTCCACATGGGCGGAACCGGCGGCAACGGCGTCCCCGACGCGCGCGAAGGCAAAAGCCTTCGCTTTCGCGGGCCAGGCCGCGACTTCCGCATGCCTGTCAAGCCGCAGCCCTGCCATTTCCAGCCACAGCCGCTCAGGGGCGTCCAGTCGGACCGCCTCTGCGCGCAGCACTTCTCCGAAACCGGGGTCTTGCGCGAAACGCCGTTCCAATGCCGTGGCAATGGTGTGGACCAGTCGGGCCAGTTCAACAGCGCTCATCCCCGCCTTGCCCCCGCTGTTCGTCTCATGCCGGGCCAGCTCGCGCACGAGCGCGGCAAGCGCGGGCGTGTCCGCAGGGGCATGCGCCAGGACATGGGCCAGTTCGGCGGCGGAAAAGCCGCTGTCCGGACGGAACAGCCGCGGAAGCGATTCGAGCACTTGGGCACCGCGCAGGCGCATCCGTCGGGCGAAGAAAGCTGTCTGGTCCGTAAGCAGCGCACTCTCTGCAAGACTGTACCGGTCGGCTTCACGCCACCGGAGCCAGTGTTCAGCATCGGCCGTCCCCGGGTCCAAGAGCCAAAGCCAGCGCCTATAGCCGGACGGCGCCGTCTCAGCGGGAAACATGCGCGCCGTCCACACCCCGCGGTCCGCAGTCGCAAGGCTCCTATCCCAAATATCCTCCTCGTTGCTTCCAGAAAGGGCGATCAGTTCGCCGAGCGGCAATCCCCACAGCGTTTTTCCCTTGAAATCATCTCCCGAATGGTAGAAACGCATGACCCACACCCGCGCACCGTCGCGGCCAAGCCCCTCAAGCACGTCGATGCAGGCGTCTTCGGCCAAGGAAAGCGCTTCGTCAATGTCCACTCCGGCGAGAACATTGCCGCCTGAAAGCGTCAGCGGCGCATTGATCGTGCAGGCTTCCACCCAGGAGCGCGTTCCCGCAATAGCGCCCGATTTCGAGACCGTGTTGGCGATGCTCAGAATTTCCCGGTGGTCCGTTATGCCGCGATCCTCGCGAAGCAGTCTGATGCCGCTGGAAACCAACTGGCTCAGCGTTCCAAAATGAAGAAAGTCGCACTTGGCAAGCACCTGCACGTGAAATGGTATGCCGTGAACCGCCCCGTAAACCTGCTCCAGAACAGGTTGCGCAAGGGTGCAGCCGGACATGCGCACTTCTGTGGAGTATTCACTTGCCGTCGTGTCCGAACCCAGCGCACAGGCAATCTCACGGTAGAAGTCAAGGCCGTACGACATCACCGCTTCCGCCACGGGACCCTGCCAAGCCAGACTTCCGTCCGCTGTGGGACGGACGCAGCACAGGCTGAGCAGGCGCGCGGCGGTGTCACCGTTGAAACTCATCACGCCGATGTCGAGCACGCTCCGTCCGTAACGGTCCACCGCACCCCGTTCACGCTGGGCGTCTGGAGACGGCTTCTGCAAGAACCGGCACACCGTGTCCCCCGCAGGGCAGAAGACTCCGTGGCCGGCCGCCTCTTCCGGCGCGGCATGGCAGCCAAGTCCCGTAATGCCATCTTCGGCGAGGCGCACCAGCGCGGGGTCGAAACCCAACAGCACATCACCGGAAGTGATAACCGTCTGGCCGCCTCCGGCTTCGGGCTTGGGCAGCGCGAGGTACACTGGTAATTGCCGGTCAAACAGCGTGGGCGTGATCGCACAATCGCTGTCGCCGGGCACTGGGACAAATATCTTTCCGCAGGGCCCATAGGTGGGCAGCCGTTTCGAATCGCCGCCCGCATGGATGATCAGAATGCGCAGACGCCCGAGGGTGTTGCGCATCCAATCGGCAGCGGGCGACCTCATGCCGCCCCGTTCATGGTTCAACACAGTGACCAAGCTGTGAATGGTGCTCCCCCCGCTGCCTACCCGTCTGCCTCCCGGGTCAGCCACAACCAAAACACGGCCCGCGCCATGCAGCAGCCCAAGCCCGCGCCGAATCGCGAGCTGCGACTCGTAGGCCGCGGCCTGTTCGGCGTTCGATGCCGTTACAACAAGATAATCCCACGAGTCCGCGCAAGAACTTCCAGCATCCACCATCGGAACCCCCATATTTTCGGACATGTGCCGTTACAAGGCCCGGGAAGCAACCTGTTGGTGGACAGTATCACAATCCAGATGCGAAAGAATCAAGGGAACCGTTGAATTTCGCGTTCGCACGGCGATCCCAATGCGACCCGCCACTTCAACGATCTCACGATCGCATACAGCTGCGCTGCCCTGTGGCGCGAATGCGACATCTTCCAATCTTCGCGCTTTCCTCCTGCAAAACATCCGGCACTGCCCGCGTGCAGTGATGATTCGGATGCGGCTTTGAAAACACATCGCGTGTATTCAAAGGGCCTCCCGACCCATGAGAGTCGGGAGGCCCGTAATCGTTGGTCCGCACGCTTTCCCGGCTTGCCGGGAGAACCGTGCCTTACGGCGTTATTGTGAACGTGCCGTCGCTCGTGTCCTGCACCGCGTTGTTGACTGCGGAGATAAGGTGGACCTTGTAGTCAGCGGCCGGATTCACCCACGCCGGAACCGTCCACAGGATTTGCCCGTCCGCAAGCGCGGCCGCGCCAACCCACACGGTGTCCGTTCCGTTCTCGCTCAGCAGCACCGCCACGTCGCCCGTCAGATTGGCCGAGGTCCACGTGATGGCGTAGGTTTCGCCCACCACCAGCGTCTCGCCGCCGTTCGGCGCGGCCACCGTGAGCACCGGCGCATCACCCGGCGCCGCGATGCTGAAGGTCGCATCGCTCAGGTCGTTGAACGCGTTGTTGT
>CAIXUF010000951.1 GCA_903922535.1 Candidatus Hydrogenedentota bacterium | reverse complement strand
CGGCAACGGTGGCAGCGCATTGACGGCCGCCCCAAAATCGGCGGCATGCGCGGCAATGCAGAGGGGGAACAGCGCAAGAAGCACACACAGGCGGTTACGGTAAGTCATGACGGGCTCCGTTATGTTGGGTTTCCACCGCCATAGTAGCAAATCCGAAGCGTATTCCGGCAAAGTCCTGTCTGGTGGGAAATGGGCGGCGGATTTTGCGACAATGCACGTGTATGAATAACCATTGAACCATTGGGAGCCTATTCATGATGCATGTGACTGTTGGCCGCCGACTGGACCTGTTGCGTGTCGTTGGATTGTTGGCAGGCTGTTGTTTGCTGCTGGGAATGATATGCACCAATCTAGCTTCCGCCCAGACCGGCCCCGGGCTGTCCGTCGACCGCCTGCGTTGCGAATATCTCGTCAATCCCCTGGGTATTGACGTGCGCGAACCGCGGTTGGGCTGGATTGTCGCTTCGGAGGAGCGCGGCCAGCGGCAGACCGCCTATCAGATCCTCGTCGCCTCTTCCAGTGAATTGCTGAATGCTGATAAGGGCGACCTGTGGGATACGGGCAAAGTCTCCTCCGACGATACGGTGTTGATCCCTTATGCGGGCAAACCGTTGGTGTCGCGCACGGCCTGTTTCTGGAAGGTGCGGGCGTGGGACAAAGACGACAAGGCATCCGCCTGGAGCAAGGCGTCCTCCTGGACTATGGGCCTGCTGGAGCCCGCCGACTGGAGTGCGAAATGGATTGGCCAGGCGGCCGACACCTACCCAAAGTCCGGAGACGCCCCGGCGCCGCTGTTCCGCACCAAGTTCAATCTTGATGCAAAGCCGGTGCGCGCGGTGGCCTATGTGGCCGCCATGGGCTATTACGAACTCCACCTCAACGGGAAAGCCATCGGCGACGACGTGTGCAGTCCGCCTGTCAGCGACTACAACAAGCGCGCCTATTACCTCAGCTACGACGTCACCGACGCGATCAGCAAGGGGGCCAACTGCCTTGGGATCTGGCTGGGACGTGGCTGGTACTGCACGGAATTTCCCGGCGTGACCCATCCGGGGCCGATCGCGCGGGTGCAACTGGAAATCACCCTCGACAACGGAACCTTTGTCCGCATTGCCAGCGACGAAACATGGAAAGCCCATCCAAGCCCGGTCAAGGCGCTGGGGGACGTTCAAAAGGGCAACCTGCAGGGCGAACGCTATGATGCCCAGGCCGAAGTGCCCGGTTGGGACAGGTTGGAATTGGATGATTCCGGCTGGTCCAGCGGCGTGGCGGTGGACGCACCCAAAGTGACGCTTGGCGCCATGATGATGGAGCCCAACCGGATTACCGAAACGATTCCTGCGGTGAACATCTCCAAGCTCCCGTCCAACGAGTATCTGGTCGATTTCGGGCGCAATCTCACCGGCATGATCGAGTTCCACCTGAAAGGCACGCCGGGGGAACCGGTTCGCATGATGTTTATTGAGCGCTGGGACGATCAGGACAAGGAGTGGGTTGATTTCAAACAGCACGACGAATATGTGCCACGCTCCAAAGGCAAGGAGGTCTTCCGAAACCGGTTCAACTATCACGCGTTTCGTTATGTGAAGGTGGGCGGGCTTGCCAAAGAGCCGAAGCCCGGCGACGTCAAGGCACTCTTCGTGCGAACGGACTATGCAGCGCGCGGTTCCTTTGAATGCTCCAATGATCTGCTGAACAAGATCTACAAGACCACCCTGTACACCTTCGACTGCGTGACGGCTGGCGGCGTCTCCGTGGACTGTCCGCACCGCGAACGGCTTGGCTACGGCGGTGACGGCCAGATCACCACCAAGACCGCCCTGTATGCCTATGACCTTGGCGCGCTTTACACCAAATGGCTCGGTAACTGGCGCGATGTCCAGAACCCGGAGACGGGCGAACTGCCCAATATCGCGCCCTATCCCCATGGCGCGGGCGGCGGGCCGACCTGGGGTGCCATCTCCGTGTTCCTCCCATGGGACCTGTATCAGCACTACGGCGATCAGCGCGTGCTGCGGGACAATTACGCGACGATGAAACAGTACGTCGCGTTCCTCGACTCCAAGTCGGAAAACGGCCTGCTCAAGCCCTACGGGCATGAGCATTACGGGTTTATTGGCGACTGGGTTGCACCCGGCCATGATCAGGGCGATGGACGCTGGTCGCCGGAAGAGTGGCGCACCTTCTTCAACAACTGTTTCTATGCCTATATCGCGGACAATGTCTCCAAAGTGGCCGCGGTGCTCGGCGAACAGCAGGATGTCGCGCGCTACGCCGAACAGGCGAACGCAATTCGCCGCGCCACCCACCAACGCTGGTTCAAACCCGAGAGCAACAGCTATGTGGACGGTGGCCAGGCTTACCTGTCCTTTGCCCTGCTGTCCGGCGTCGTGCCCGAGAACCTGCGCCCGGCCGTACTCAAGAACCTCGAACAGACCATCGTGGAAACAAACAAAGGCCACATCGACACGGGCATGCACGGCACCATGTTCCTGTTCCGCTGCCTGAACGAAGAGCGCCGCGACGACCTCATCTACCTGATGACCAACCAGAAGACCTACCCCGGCTGGGGCTATATGCTCGAACAGGGCGGCACCACAATGTGGGAACGGTGGGACGGCGAACGCTCCCGCATTCACAGCACCCTGCTGGCGGCGGGGGAGTGGTTTCCGCGCGGCCTGTGCGGCATCAAGCCCGACACGGCGCAGCCGGGCTTTAAGCACATCATCCTTGATCCGAGTCCCGTCGCAGACCTCACCTGGGCCAAAGCCGCCTACGACACCATTCGGGGCCCGGTCACCAGTGAATGGCGGCGCGACGGAAAGAAGCTTGAATTCAATATCACGATTCCCGCGAACACCACCGCACTGTTGCGCATCCCCGCCGCAGATTCGAAAACGGTGCAGGAAAGCGGCCACGCCGTCGCCGAAGTGCAGGGCATCCGACTCGTCAAAGACGAAGCCGGTATGGCAGAGTATGAAATTGCGTCGGGCACATACCGGTTTGCGTCAGCACAGTAGAAGAGGCTTCCGGCCTCTTCCTTCCAGTGTTCCCGGCCCTTTCTTGGCTTGCGTTTTCTTTCTGCTTGCGGGATCTGGACAAAATGTGGCCGGTAGGGTAGAGTAGTGGGGTTGTTGTCAGGAAACTTACACCAAAGAGGATGCGGCCATGAAACTGGATAATCATCTGACGGGTTGTGCGTGTTGCGGAATCAACCGGCGGCAGTTTCTTGCGGCAGGCTGCGCCGCCGCCTGTGCGGGCGCCATCGGGACGCTGGCCGCGCCGGGCACCGCGCGGGCTGCGGACGCGGGCGGCAAGTTGAAGATCAAGGTCATCTACTCGCTCCATGCCGAAAAGCAGCCCGGTCCCGACTGGCCCAACGTGGGCTTCGATTTCCGGCCCGTCATGGACCGCATCAATTCCCTCCTGACCGGCGCCTGTCCGGACTTCGAATTCATCCCGGTCATGGCCACCGGAGAGGATGAGGCGAAGAAGATTGTCAAGGCGGAAGACGCCAACAAGATCGACGGCTATCTCGTCTACCAGATGAACTGCTGGAACCGGGTTGTGCAGACCATTGCAGAGACGGGCAAGCCCGTGCTCTATGCCGACTTCCAGTACGGCGGCAGCGGCGGGTTCCTCGTATACATGGCCAAGTTCCTCCGGGACAAGACCCCCAACGTCGGTTTCGTTGCGTCGTCCAACCCCGATGACCTGGTGGCGGCGGTAAAGTGCTTCGAACTCATCAAGAAGGGCGGGTCCCCCGCCGAGTTCGCCGTGGCCACCACCAAGGCCCGCATGGGTGCCACGCCCAAGCCCGGCGACCTGGCCTGCACACCCGACACGCTGAAGGTCAACTCCACCGAGGAAACGCTGCGCCTGATGAAGGCGTCGAAGTTGATTGCGGTGCGCGACCAGACCTCGGGAGAGGACGAGCCCTTCATGGGCATCCCGGTGGTCAGGGTGTCCTTTGACGAAGTGAACGAGGCCTGGAAGGCCGCCGACAAGGAGGAGTCGCAGGCCGTCGCGGCCCGGTGGAAGAAATCCGCCGCCGTGGTTGACGGCGTCTCGGATGAGACGCTTCAGACCTCCGCCGCCATGTACTTGGGCATGAAGCAGGTGCTTAAGAAGCACAACGCCAACGGCATTACAGTGAACTGCCTGGGCGGATTCTACGGAGGCCACATTCACGCATACCCGTGCCTGGGCTTCCACGAACTGTGCAACGAGGGCCTGGTGGGTGGTTGCGAATGCGACGTGCATTCATCCGCCACGATGCTGCTCTACTCCGCCATGACCGGCGGGCGCACGGGCTTCATCTCCGACCCCATCATCGACACCGCAAAACGGCAGATCGTATATGCCCACTGCGTCGCGTCCAATCGGGCCTTCGGCCCGCAGGGAGCCACCAATCCCTTTGAGATTCTCACCCACTCCGAGGACCGCCAGGGCGCCTCGGTGCGGTCTGTGCTGCCCCTCGGCTACATGACCACCACCATCAACACCAGCACCGACCGCAAGGAGATTCTCTTCCATCAGGGCAAGTCCGTGGCCAACGACCCCGATGACCGCGCATGCCGCACCAAGCTTGGTGTCGACCCCGTGGGCGACATCGAGAAGCTCTTCTCCCAGTGGGATGTCTGGAGCTGGCACCGCGTCACAGCCTATGGCGACCTCAAAGAACCCATCGTCGCGTTGGCCGATGCCATGGGCTACAAAATGGTCTACGAGGCCTAAATCCACCAGCTAAAGGGAGAATGCTCTAATGACAAGCAGGGGTCTGTGTCTTTGTGTGTTCGTGTGTGTTGCTGTGTGTCTGTACGCCTGTTCGACCAAGGCAAAAGCAGTGACAGAGAAGAGTCCCGCAAAGCCCGCCGCAGAAGTCTCGGTGACACCGGATCCATTGCCGCCACCTGCCAAAGAGCAGGGCTTTGCGTCTGTTTTTGACGGAAAGTCGCTGAATGGGTGGGCGGCGGCCGACATGAGCTTCTGGTCCGTCGAAGACGGAGCCATCACCGGCAAGATTACGGCGGAGCACCCGACGGAGCGGAACCACTACCTCGTCTATCAGGGCGGCAAGCTGGGTGACTTTGAACTCAAGCTGGTGCATCGCATCATAAGCGACAAGGATGTCAATTCCGGTTTCCAATACCGCAGCGAAATTTTCAACGGCAAGATCACCGATGACTGCCGCGGCTACCAGGTGGACAACAACACCGGAACCCCGTGGTGTGTCCGCCTCTACGACGAACATGGCCGCGAGACACTTGCGTGGCGCGGGGAACGGGCTGTTTTCGACACGGCAGGACAGAAGACCGTCACGCCCATAGACGGAGCCACCGGCCCGGCCCGGTTCAGCCTTGACCAATGGCACGAGTACGATCTCATTTGCAAGGGCACCACCATGACCCTCAAGGTGAACGGCCGCCTGGTGGCCGAGGTGCTTGACAACGATCCCGCCCAGTTGGACCTGTCCGGCATTCTGGCCCTGCAACTCCATAGTGGCCCCCCCATGAAGGTGCAGTTCAAAGACATTCGACTAAAGAAACTGTAGTCCGGCGGTCACGTCCTGACCGGAAGTTGCCACATGCCAGTGTGCGGCAGACATTCTTGTCTGCCCTCGGTCAGGTTCTGCCTTGCATAAACCGGTGTGACAGTTCGGCGACGGCACGGCACGCGGGGTAGTCGCCCGGGTAGGGTATGTAGTCGACATGCCCGTCACTGTAACTCACAGTGGTGCCAAGCGAGCCGGAGCTTGTCTCGCGCAAATCCGTGGACAGAAACTCCCAACTGACGGGCACGGGCGGTCCAATCCTGCCCATCGGAGTGCATGGCTTTAACAGGAACTCGGCGCCGCTTTCGTCATGGGCCACCAGCGTGTCCCCGCGAAACTCGAGGTCTCCCTGTGCCGCCGGATTAATGACGGTGTTCCAGTACGCCCTGAAAGATCGCTCATCTTCGATTTCGCAGAGCACTTCCGTGGCCCAGAACGGTCCATTGGATGTCTCCATCGGCTTTCGGAACGCATCTCTGTAGCGATCACGTGCCGTTTGCATCGCGTTTTGGTTATGAACGCTGTTGGCGGTGCCCGCAAATCGCCCGATACTTTCCTGCCGAAAGCTTTCCTTGACCACGACTCCCTCTGCCTTTCGCCGCGCCTTTCCGAGGGCCACCATGTACATGGCCGCCAAGATGGAGATGATTGCCATGCAGACGAGCAGTTCCACCAGACTGAAACCATATCCCTGTCTCTTCATCATGGACCCATCCTCATGTCCTGCCGGTTTGTCAACTGAACCCAAGAACGGCTGTCGGCTTCAGGGAGAATCTTTCGAAGTCATGAATGCCATAGACTTTGCGGAAAAGAATGGACACAAATCCGAATCGCCCGCCGGGTTAAGTCCATATCGTCCATGCCGTCCATAAAGTCCATAGAGTCCATGACTTAAGTAAGCCATGGTCGACCCTTCTGCCGTTTCCAGGCTGAACAGAAGCTCCGAGTACCCGACATTTTAGTTTCTTGGACAAATTGACGGCAACACGGCGGCAACGGGTGCGGATTCCCGCCGCAGGGGGAGTGGTATCAGGGCGGCGGTGTACCCGAGTATTTCGGTACAATGGGGCAACTCAAGAAAGGAGATGGACCATGGAAGTTTCAAGGAGTCGAAGCCTGCGGATGTTCTCATTCTGTCTTGCAGTGTGCGTCATTGCCGTCGCCTGGGCCGCAATGGCGGCGGACGATGCCGGAACTCCGGCACCTTCCACGTCCCAGCCTGCCCTGTACGCGGGTTTCGCGCGGACAGACATTACCCCTCCGGTGGGTGCGGAAGTGCCCGGCGGCTTTGAAAAGTCCTTCAGCAAGGGCATTCACGACCCCCTTTGGATTGAGGCCGTCTGCTTTGAGAACGAGACCGAGAAGCTTGCCGTCGTCGGCGTCGACCTGATCATGATTCCCGCCGAAGTGGTGAGTGAGGCGCGCAACCAGATCCAGACCCAGTGCGGCATACCGGCCGCGAACATCATGGTTGGGGCCAGTCACACCCACAACGGCGGCCCCGTGGTGGAATGTTTCCGTGTCGCGAGCGACCCCGCCTACTGCAAGACCGTTGCGGAACACATCACGCAAACCGTGGTGAAAGCCATCGACAACATGGTCGAGGTTCGCGTGGGTTCCGGGTCGGGAAAGGAGGACTCGGTCGGGTTCAACCGCCGTTTCAAGATGAAAGACGGTACGGTCAAGACGCACCCGGGTAAGATGAATCCGGAGATTGTAGGGCCTGCGGGACCGATTGACCCGGAAGTGGCCGTGATTGCCGTCCAGGACATGCAGGGCCAATTCCTGGGCTGCGTGGTGAACTACGCGCTGCACGGCACGACCATGGGAGGCAACCTCATCTCGGCGGACTGGCCGTGCTATCTGCGCCAAACGGTCCGCGGCTGCATGGGCGCCGAAGCGGGCGTTGTCTTTCTCAACGGCGCCTGCGGCGACGTCACCCAGGTGGACAACCAGAATCCCCGCCTGTCCGAGTTTGGCGAGGCATGGTCCCGCCGTGTGGGCATGACCGTGGGCGCCGAAGTCCTGAAAGTGCTCGCACGCACGGAATACGCCGCCGGCGCCCCGCTTGCGGCCGCCTACCAACACCTTGCGCTGCCCATCCGCGATCTTGCCGCCTCGGACGATGAACTGCTTGCGCGCGAAAAGCCAGCCGCGGGGTTGGGCACGGGACACGAAGAGATCTACCGCAACGAGGCCGACCTTCTCCGCGCCATAAAGGCGAAATCGCCCACGGTCGACGTGGAGGTTCAGGCGCTGCGCATTGGCGCGGCGGCGATAGTCTCCAACCCGGCGGAATACTTCTGCGCGCTCGGCCTGGAAATCAAGAAGGACGCCCCGTGGAAGCCGGCGCTGGTTGTTGAACTGGCAAACGGCTACTGCGGATACGTGCCCACCGAGGCCGCCTTCCACGAGGGCGGCTACGAGATGCGCACGGCCCGCAGCAGTTTCCTGGACCCCGTTTCAGGCGAAGAAATCGTCCGCGCATCGCTCGGCCTGCTTGGGAAGCTGGCGGACACAAAATCGGCCGAAACCCAAAAGTAACCTGGCAACTGGGGGGGGACTGGCGCGCGTGTCTTCAAGTCCCCCTTTGAAGGGGGATTTAGGGGGATGTGCTTCCGCTCGCGGCCCGTGTTTGGCAGTGACGGCCTCGGGCGAAAGCAGGTTCCTGTCCGGCCTACAGCGTGTACTGCGGTATCTTCATCAACTCGCCGCCCTTGAGCGCCGATTGGTGGGCCACGATGCCCGCGACGGTCATGTTCAGCGCCCAGGCGATGTTCACCAGCGGGGTCCGGGCTTGGAGAATGGAGTTGACGAACTCCTCGCAAAGATAGCCGTGCGAACCGCCGTGGCCGCCCGCCTCCACGCCCGGCGGCAGGGGCGGCTTTTCAAGCGTGATGCCCGAAATGTCGCCTGAACCCTCAAAGGTCATGTCCCACATGGACCCTTTCTGCCCGCGCACGCGCCCCATCTCGCCGCCGTGTCCCGGCGTGTCCCAGCTCACGGCCATGCGCGCCATGCCGCCCTCACTGGTGCGGAACAGGGCGATTTCCGTGGCGAACGTGTTGTCGTAACGGTTGGCGCCCGGCTGGAATTGGGGGATCAGGCTCGGCATGGCCATGCAGGACACCTCGGTAAAACTCCCGCCCGTGACCGCCGTGTAGTAGGCGTTGGAGTGCGTGGGATACCACTGCGGCGGCAGGCCGATCCGCCAGCCCTTGTACGAGTCGATCGGCGTCTCCATGAAGTGGTAGTACTCGCCCTCCGTGTACATCATCTTGCCGAACCCGCCCGCGTTGAAGATTTGGCGCATGGCGTAGGTGTCGTTGTGAAAACTGGTCGTTTCGAACATCATGTAATTGAGCCCGGACGACTTGACCGCCTCGAACAGCATGTCCGCCTCTTCCAGACTGCCGAACACGGCGGGCACCGCACTGGCCACATGCTTGCCGTGCTTGAGCACCTCAATACAGTGCCGGGGGTGGCTGGGGGCGTCGGTGGCCACGAAAATGGCCTCTATCTTCGGGTCCTTGACCATTTCCTCAAGGGACGGATAGGTCTTTTCGCAATTGCACACCTTGGCCATCGCGGCGCACCGCTCTGGAATCAGATCGCTGACGGCAACCACCTCCACGTTGGGGTGGTTCTGGAAGCCAAAGGCCGCGCCGAACTGGCACACACCGTACCCCACCAGGCCGACCCGCACCTTGCGATCCGACAGGGGTACCCACTGCTTGTCCTTCGCGGCCGTGCTCTTCGTGTCCTCAAATCCCTGTATGGGCTTGTCCGCGGCTGCTGCCGCCCCGCCCAGCGCCAGCAGGCCGACCCCGGTCGCGGCACCCTGAAAGAAGCTTCGGCGTGAAATGGACTGTGTCATGGCATGACTCCTGTTGTTCTTGGCTGTTCCCAAGCGATCAAAACCAAACTTACCCGTGAACCCTCAAAGTCCCCCTTTGAAGGGGGATTTAGGGGGACGTTTCCCATTCGTCACGTGTTCTCCTATTCTGCCGCCGAGACCCGCAACAGCACAACCCCGTTGCGTGTCACCGGCACGCTGCACGACTCCTCCATTACGCCCAAGTCCTTCTGCCGCCACAGGTCGCGCACGTGCTCTTTTCCCTTCAGGCCGATCTCGCTCCAGGCCACCTTAACGGGCTGTTCCGTCTCGGCCCGGTTGAAGAGTCCCACGGCGGTGGATCCAT
>CAIXUF010000950.1 GCA_903922535.1 Candidatus Hydrogenedentota bacterium | reverse complement strand
GCCCATGGCCGAGCGGCATGCCAGGGCCGTGCTGCGCATCAACCGCCGGCATGCGCTGGCAAACTACGTGATTGGATCCCTGCGGTTGCAGACCGGCGAATACGGCGAGGCGGAGGACTTCCTGCGCCGGAGCGTCGAGAGCGAACCCCTGCCGGTCGCGTTGAACGATCTGGCGGAAACGCTGCGCCGCATTCGCAAGCTCACGGAGGCGGAGAAGTTTGCGCGCGAAGCCACGGTCAAGGCGCCCAAACTCTACGTCGCCTGGGAAACCCTGGCCTCCATCCTGATGGACCAGAACCGCCTGATCGAGGCCGAGATGGCGATGAAAGAGGCGATCAGCCGCAATAAGGACGACGTTCGCCTGCAGGTGTCCATGGCCCGGCTCCAGTACCTGAAGAACGATCTGGACGGAACGCGCGAGATCATCAAGCAGGTGCGCAAGAACATCGACCGGTTGAACGCCTACGAACGCGCGGAATTCGAGAAACTCGCGGCCGTTGTGGCCAAGCGTCGATAGCATTCCCATTCTGAGCACGGGAAAACACATACCCGTTGCCAGATGCATACCGTTGAATGCAACGGCCATGCAAAAACATCGGCATCCCGTTTCAAGAATGCGGTTTTTTGTGACTTCGCAGCCGTAACGCCGCCAACGCGGCGTTTAGGGAAAAAATCATGGCCTCGGGGTGAGGCGAAGGTGTTGGCACGCGGTCTGCTCTCGTTGTTTGTAATGTGAGTACTCCTTCGAGCCGGCGCAACAAGTTGCAATCCAGGCTGGAATGGAGCGCGAAAATAGTGGTTCCTGGGTGGAACCCTGTGCTACTCTTCTTGGCAGTTTTCTAACAAGACTTCTGCGTGGTGCTGGTCGCGGATCGGCGCAAGGAGTACCGAGTGTTGCGGGCAATGACGGCAACCTGGCGAGGGATGATTCGGTTGGCTGCCGCTCTGGTAGTCGTGGCTGCCGCATCGATTGTTCGGGCAGACGATTCCGAGACGCCGCTGTCCAAGGAAGACTTCCAGAAACTCGACACGTTCGAAGGCGTCTTGCTGGCGAAGGCCGACAAGGTTTTTGCCGCCAAGGAATACCGCCGGGCCGTGGCGGAGTATGACGCCTTTGTTTTGCAGTATCCCAAGTCCCCGGCTGTGCCGTACGCGCTGCTGCGCAAGGGGCGGTCGTTGCAGCACGACAACAAGCGTTTCGAAGCCATCCGGGTCTACAACAGCGAGCTTCTCGACTACTTTCCCAACGTGATCGACTATGCCGGGGCTGCGTTGTATTACATCGGCGAATGCCACTGGCTGAATGGCGACAGCAAGGAAGCCATGAAGGCCTGGGCCGAAATGGCAAAGGACGCCGACTACCGGAAGCACGTCCTGGCAGCCGGCGCCATCAACCAGCTGGCCGACAACCTGACGCGTCTGGACAGGTGGTCGGAGGCGGCGGGTTACTACGAGCAGGTCAGCGTGGATTTCCGGAAAAGCAACCGCGACGCGGCCAACTACGCGATCGAACACGTCCTGCAATATTACACGATCCAACATCCCGATCAGGCCAGGCTTCGCGCCTTCTACGACAAGGTGGGAACGTTCGAACGATGGCCCCAAGACGGCAGCGACGAAAACTACTGGACGCGGGTGATGCAGGCGATCGACCGGTATAGCGCCGCAGGCGGGCCCGGCGAAAAAACCAAGGCAAGCTACTGCCGGTACTGGGCGCAGGCGATGGAGGGCAAGAACGCCACATGGGACGACTT
>CAIXUF010000949.1 GCA_903922535.1 Candidatus Hydrogenedentota bacterium | reverse complement strand
GCCATGGCGGCCGTGCTGGGCGCTATTCTGAAACTGCCGCCCCTCAAGCGGGCCATGGCCAAGAAGCAGATGAACTCCCGCTATGTGGACGCGCTGCTGGCGAAACAGAAATAGGCACGGACGTGACGCGTGCCGTCATTGCGAACGAAGTGAAGCAATCTCTTGCCCGCCATGACCCGGAACTCGGGCTGTGGATACAAGAGAGTGCTTCACTGCGTTCGCAATGACGATGCTTGATGGGTGTTGAACGAGAAAATACACGCGGCCGAAGGAGTCATTCCTTCGGCCGCGTTGTTGCCTCTTGACAGTTGTTACTTGACCAGCTTCGCCACCACCTCGGCCACCGCGGCCATCGCCGCGGGCAACCCTGACATGTTCTTGCCGCCGGCCTGCGCCATGTCGGCGCGGCCACCGCCGCTGCCTTCAACCAGCGGTGCAATCTGTTTCACAATTTCGCCCGCGCTGACGCGGCCGGTCAGGTCCTTGGTCACACCCGCGATGAGGGCAACTTTGTCGTCCACGGCGCTGCCAAGCACCACCACACCGGAGCCAAGCTTGTCCTTGAACTGGTCAAGCGCGGCACGAAGGGCCTTCGCGTCCAGCCCGTCGAGTTGCAGCGCCAGCACCTTCACGCCGTTCACATCCACCGCGCGGCTCATGTGGTCCGTGCCGCCGCCGGTGGCTGCGGCCTGTTTCCACTTGTCCACTTCGCGCGCGAGCTTGCGGTTGTCGTCCATCAGCGCGCGGATGCGCTCCTCAAGCGCGTCGGGGCGCGCGCTGAGCAGGTGTGCCGCCGCCATGAGCTGGTCGTCCCGCGCCTGCATCGCCTCGATGGCCGCGTCGCCGCAGACCGCCTCGATGCGCCGCACGCCCGCCGCCAGCGCCGCCTCGGACACGAGTTTCAGGCAGCCGATAACGCCCGTGTTCGGCACGTGGCAGCCGCCGCACAATTCAAGGCTGATCTCGCCCACACGCACCGTGCGCACAACGTCCTCGTATTTCTCGCCGAACAGCGCCATCGCGCCCTCGGCGCGGGCCTCCTCGATCGGCTTGCTCAAGATGACCACGTTTTCGCTCTGGCGGATATAGTCGTTTGCCAGCCGCTCGATGTCGTGCAGCCGGTCCGGGGCGATGCCCTCGAAATGGGTGAAGTCGAAACGCAGCCGGTCGGGCCCGACATAGGAGCCCGCCTGGTGCACGTGCTCGCCCAGGGCCTGGCGCAGCGCCGCCTGCAAAAGGTGTGTGGCTGTGTGGTGGTTCTCAATGGCGCGGCGGCGTGTCTCATCGACACGCGCCTCGACCTTGTCGCCGACCTTCAGCGCGCCACTGGCGACGGTCACCACATGCAGCGTCATCTTGCCCACCAGTCGGCGCGTTGCGGAGACGTGCGCGGTGGCTTCGGAAGTGTCAAGCGCGCCCATGTCGCCGACCTGTCCGCCCGATTCGGCGTAGAAGGGCGTCTTGTCCAACACAACCTCGCCCTCTTCGCCTTCCTGCAGCGCGTCCACGGATTCACCATCCCGCACGATGGCCTTCACCGTCGCGGTCTCATGGGTGTTGCCGTAGCCGGTGAATGTTGTGTCGCCCAGTTGCTCGTTGAGCGTGCGGTAGACGGGCGCGATGGCTAGCTGGCCGCTTCCGGCCCAGGCGCCGCGCGCCTTTTCCTTCTGCCGCCCCATGGCCTGTTGGAAGCCTTCACGGTCCACGGTGAATCCGCGATCCTCGGCCATGTCCGTGGCCAGGTCGAGCGGAAACCCGTAGGTGTCGTGCAGTTTGAACAGTTCGTCTCCGGGAACCACGGTTTCGCCCGACGACTTCACCTTTTCGAATATCGTGTCCAGCAAATCCATGCCGCGCGCGAGCGTGCCCGCGAAGCGGTCTTCCTCGACGCGGATATGGCGCGCGATTTGGGCGCGGCTCTCGACCAGTTCGGGATAGTGGTGGCCCATCGTGTCCACGACTGTGGCGCTGACCTCGTGCAGGAACGGCTTTTCCAGGCCCAGTTCACGGCCGAAACGCGCCGCGCGGCGCAGCAGCCGCCGGTACACGTAACCCCGGCCCTCGTTGGACGGCAGAATGCCGTCGGCCGTCATGAAGCTGAGCGCGCGGATGTGATCCGCAATGACGCGGTAGGGCACCGGATTCTTCTCATAGGGCACACCCGCAATCGCCTGTGTCGCCTTGATGAGTTCAAAGATGCCGTCCGTGTCGAACACGGTCTCCTTCTTCTGCATCAGCAGCGCGATGCGCTCCAGGCCCATGCCCGTGTCGATGCCGCGGTTCTTCAGCGGCGGGCGCGACCCGTCCATCTGCTGGTCAAACTGCGGGAAAACCAGATTCCAGAATTCCAGGAAACGCTCTTTAGGATCGTTCTCCGGCGTGGCCGTGGGGTCGATGTCCACACCCCGGTCGAACAGCAGTTCCGAACAGGGACCGCAGGCGCCCGTGTCGCCCGCCGGGCCCCAGAAATTGTCCTTTGCGCCGAGCCGCACGATGCGTGACGGGTTGACGCCCACTTCCTTCTCCCAGATCATGGCCGCCTCGTCGTCGTCGGTGTAGACCGACACCCACACCGCCTCCGCCGGGAACTTGAGCACCTGCGTGGTGTACTCCCATCCCCAGGTGATGGCCTCGCGCTTGAAGTAGTCGCCGAACGAGAAGTTGCCCAGCATTTCGAAGAAAGTCAGATGCCGCGACGTCTTGCCCACCTCGTCCAAATCGTTCGCCTTGCCGCCGGCGCGCAGGCATTTCTGCGAGGTTGTGGCGCGGCGGTACGGCACAGGCACCTCGCCCGTGTAATAGGGCTTGAACTGCACCATGCCGGCGCTCGTGAACAGCAGCGTCGGGTCGTTGCCGGGGATCAGCCGGTCACTGCGCTCGACCACGTGGCCGCGCTGGCGGAAGAACTCAAGATAGGATGCCCGTATTTCGTCACTCTTCACGGCGGATAACTCCCTGTCGTGTTTGGGGTTCAAAGGGAGCGTAAAGGATACCAGATGCGCGCAATCCGATGCATCTGGAAGCAACACAGTTGGAAGCAACACAGTTTGGGCCGCAGCACCGGAAGTGTCTGCGCTGTTCTATTATCGAGTGCGTGCGGCCATGCCGCCGCTATTCTTCGCCGGATCGTGCCCCGGCGCGCAAAGCACAGCTTCGCGGACAGGGACATTGCCCCGTGCAACTGCGCAACGAGGGGGAGGGGACACTCTGGAGCCGCGTGGCAAAACTGCGCCCCAGGCTGTGCGGTGTAACCGCGCAACATGGGGGAGGTGACACTCCGGAGCCTCGCGGCAAAACTGTGACGCAGACTGTGCGGTGTAACTGCGCAACGAGAGAGAGGGGGCACTCCGGAGCGCCGACGGCGCGGTATGCAACAGCCTGGGGCGTCAGCCCCAGGTAAACGGTATCCCATCGAGAACGGAGCGCTGAAAGCGCGGCACTACAACGCCCCGTACTCACGCCTGCGGTTCACGCGCCGGGCCACCTCGCTGGCGTAGCGCCTGCCCAAAGTGTCGGCATGCGCGCGGGTCCAGTCCGACAGAAAGGTGGTGCCCGTCGCCGGTGAGGTCGTGCACAGCAGATCGGCCATCAGCCCCTCAATCTCGTCGCGTGTGATCGTCACATCGCCGGTGCATTGGCCGATGAACCATCCCGCCCCATAACCCAGCCAGGGGGGCACGGACACCACCGGCCTTGGACATCCGATGATGGTGCCGATGGTCTGCACCAGTTCCCTGTAGGTGAAGGTCTCCGGGCCGATGGCGTCAATGATTGTGTCCTCCGTCCGGCCCCCCTGCTCCACCGCCACCTCCGCGAAATCCTCGACGTGGATGGGCTGCAGGCGGTAGTTCCCGCCGCCGAACACGCCGAACACCGGAAAGCGCCTCAGGGTCCAGGCGATGTTGTTGATCAGAATGTCCTCTTTGCCAAAGATGACCGCGGGCCGCAGAATCGCATACGACATGCCCGACTCGCGCAGCGCGCGCTCCAGCACGGCCTTGCCGCGGAAATACTCCAGCGGCGAGTCCTCTGACGGGTTGGTGATGCTTGTATGCACGATGCGCCGCACCCCGGCGCGCTTCGCCGCGTCAAACAGCGTCAGCGTGTTGCGCACCGCCTCGGCGTGGGTGAACAGCCGGTGGTTAAACCGCACCCAGTACGTGTTGTACAGCACGTCGGCGCCTTCCAGCGACGCCGTCAGCCGGTGCGGCTGGGTAAAATGAAAACGATGCACATCCACCTGGTCGCCAAAGGAATTGGCCCGGTTGGGCGAATTCGTGAGCGTGCGCACGTCTACTCCGGCGGCCAGCAG
>CAIXUF010000948.1 GCA_903922535.1 Candidatus Hydrogenedentota bacterium | reverse complement strand
GTTCGAGTCGCGGCACCGCCGCAAGGACGGGACCGTTTTCGACGTCGAAGTCGCCGTCCAGCATAAGACTGCGGACGGCGGGCGCTTTGTGGCTTTTCTGCACGACATCACCGGGCGCAAACAGGCAGAAGAGACGAAGGCCGCGCTCGAAGCCCAGCTCCAGCACGCCCAGAAGATGGAGTCGGTGGGTCGGCTGGCGGGCGGCGTGGCCCACGATTTCAACAACATGCTGGCCGTGATTCTCGGCTACACTGAGGTGGCATTGGACCAGGTGGGCCCGGATCAACCGCTCCATGCCGACCTTGAGGAAGTCCGCCGCGCGGGAAGGCGCGCCGCCGATTTGACCCGCCAACTGCTGGCCTTTGCCCGTAAACAGACGATCCTGCCCCGAGTTCTGGATCTGAACGAGACCGTGGCGGGCATGCTCAAAATGCTCCAGCGGCTTATCGGCGAGGACATCGAACTCAACTGGCATCCGGGGGCGGATCTGTGGCCGGTCATGGTGGATCCATCCCAAATCGACCAGATCCTGGCGAACCTGTGCGTCAACGCCCGGGACGCCATCACCAATGTCGGCAGGATCACCATCGGGACGGAGAACCGCGGCGCTGGCGGGGATTGCTGCGCCGAACAACCGGGTCGTGCGCCCGGGGAGTATGTGCTGCTCACCGTGAGCGACAACGGCTGCGGCATGGAAAAGGAAATGCTGGCCCAGATCTTCGAACCGTTCTTCACGACCAAAGAGATGGGCAAAGGTACCGGTTTGGGTTTGGCGACACTTTACGGTATTGTTAAACAGAACGGGGGCCAAATCGCCGTCTACAGCGAGGTGGGACACGGAACGGCCTTCAAGATCTACCTGCCCCGGCATGCGGGCAGTGCCGGGCAGGCACCGACGGAAATCGTGTCGGGACCGCTCCCGGGCGGCAACGAGACCATCCTGCTGGCAGAGGACGAGCCGAACTTGCTGAAACTGGCGGCGACAGTGCTCGAACGCCAGGGCTACACCGTGCTGGCCGCGTCCACTCCAGGTGAGGCACTCCGCCTGGCCCGGGAGCACAGCGGGAAGATTAGTCTGTTGATGACCGACGTGGTCATGCCGGAAATGAACGGCCGCGACCTGGCCAAGAAGGTCCTGGTCCTCCACCCGCAGATCAAGTGCCTGTTCATGTCCGGCTACACGGCCGACGTCATTGCGCGCCAAGGGGTGCTGGATGAGGGCACCCATTTCATCCAGAAGCCCTTCAGCCAAAAAGACCTCGCCACAAAGCTGCGCGAAGTGCTGGAGTCATCCGGCGGACCCTCCAAGAATCCGGCATCGTAGCGCCCGCGCCCCCCCTTTCGCAGGGCGTCCTCAGCCCGGTTGACAGTTGACCGTTGAGCGTTGATAATGATGCCATGTTCGGCATTGTTACCGCGGGGGTCCTGTATGAGCATTGAATCAGATTCCGATGCTGTAAACAGAAGCGAAGCGCGACCGCCCGGAAAGGCGCGGCGTTGGCTCTTGTGGGGGGCCGTCGCATTTGTGGCAGCCGTTTGCGCATTGTCCCTCCGGCCCGACATGGAGCGCGTCACGCTCGACGACAATGCGCGCGCGGCGCTGAAGGGCGAAAGCTTTGTCCGGCTCAGCGACGGCGTCACGCACTATCAGTGGCAGGGACCTGAAACGGGCCGGAAGGTCGTGCTGGTTCACGGCTTTTCCTCGCCGTATTTCATATGGGACCGCACGGCGCCGGCGCTTGCGCAGGCCGGGTTCCGCGTGCTGCGGCTGGATCTGTACGGACGCGGCTTGTCGGAACGCCTGCAAACCGAATACACCGGCGATGTGTTTGATCGCCAACTGCTCGAGTTGCTGGACACGCTCGGTGTCAAAGAACCCGTTGATTTGGTCGGTTTGAGCATGGGCGGTGCGATAGTGACAGGGTTTACGGACCGTCATCCGGAACGGGTGCGCAAACTCGTCCTAATAGGCACCGCCGGGGTCAACGGACTCCCCACGACGGCAAAGGCCCTGCTGACGCCCGTCGCGGGGGCCTGGCTGCTCCGGGCCTTTGGCGATTTCATTGTCCTGCACGCCATGCCCCGCGAGGTTGCCCACGACGCGCCAGGGCTGGCCAGAGCAAAGGCTGTTTATGCGAACCAGCTCCAGTATCGCGGTTACAAGCGCGCGCTGATATCCTCGCTCCGGAACGGTCCGTTGACAGGCCAGGAGGACGCCTTTTCGCGGGTCGGCCGCCAGAACCGCCGGGGGATGCTGATCTGGGGCACACGCGACACGGTGGTTCCATACCAGGTGAACGAGCGGGTCAGGGAGCTTATCCCATGGCTCGATTTTCACCCCATTGAAGGCGGCAGGCACTGCGTGAATTATGAGAACGCGGACAAGGTCAACCCGCTTCTGATAGACTTTCTCGTGGCCTGACCGGCGCACGCCATGATGAACTCTTCCCATCCTCTCCTGTAAACTGCATTTCACACCCGACGGCGGCCGCCCGCGGCAGACTGGGAGAAAGACGGACAACATGACGGGCAAGAAACACAGAATTGGAATTGCGCGGCTGGTCATGACGCTGGTGCTGTTTGCG
Source organism: Candidatus Hydrogenedentota bacterium (assembly GCA_903922535.1). The sequence goes on along the minus strand of CAIXUF010000948.1, from coordinate 2,236 downwards.
CTCTTGGGGGTTCATGGGCGGGCCTTTGCACAATCCCCCCCGGACAAGTCGGCCAGTCCCACGCCCAAGAAGATCCTGTTTCTGTCCCCCTATCAGCTTGACCTGCCGGTCAACCTGCTCGCCGTGCAGGTCATGCGGGAAGAATTCGGCCATGCCGCGGACTTGAAGCCTGATCTGTTTTTTGAATTCCTTGACCTCAACCGCTTTCCGGGTGATGCCTACCATCGGCAATTGCTGAGCTTCTTCCCCGCCAAATACGCCGGCACATCCATCGATCTGGTCATCGTCGACGGCGAGGGCATGCTGGACTTCTGGCTGGCCCACCGGGACGAATTGCTGCCGAACACGCCGGTGGTCTTTGCCAATGTCGACAACAGGCGTTTTGAATCACGGCAACTTCCGCCGGACGTCACCGGCGTCAGCGGAAGTGTTGATTACATGCCATGCATAAACTGGATCATGACGGCCCGACCGTCGATCAAAGAGATCGTCATAGTGCACGGCGTCGGAGACAGCGACAAGGAGGGACTTGCCCAAATTGATGAAATGAAGACGGCCTTGCGCGGCCGGGCACAGTTTGCCGACCTGTCCAGTCTCTCCATGACTGAAATGAAACGCCGTCTTGCGGCCCTGCCGCAAAGTGCGGTGGTCCTTTACCACGGCATGTTTGAGGATGCGGACGGCGTCAAGCATCGTCCCTATGATGTGCTGCGGGAACTGGCGGGCGTGTCCCCGGCGCCAATCATCAGCGGCTACGACCATCTCATCGGCACCGGCACCGTCGGCGGCTATATGTACAGCATCGAGCAGCAGTCCAGGGACGCGGCCCGCGCAGGGTTGCGCATCCTGCGCGGCGAACCGGCGAAACTCATTCCCATCAGCGCCAATCAAAGCAACCGCTTCATCTTTGACCATCAGGCGCTGCAGCGTTACGGCATCGGGCTGGGCGAGCTTCCGCCGGGGAGCATCATCAAGAACCGGCAGTACTCCGCCTGGGAACTTTACCGGGGCCAAATCATTGCCATATGCGCGGGTATCCTGTCCCTGCTGCTCCTCGTTCTTCTCTTGAGTGTCATGACGCACAGGCTCAGCATCGCCCGCCGGGCCCTGCGCAGGCTCAATGCCAACCTTGAGACCCAGATTCAGGATCGCACCGCCGCCCTTGTCGCCACCAACCGCAGCCTGGAAGAGGAAATTGTCGAACACGAGCGGGCCGAGGCGCAGTTGGAGGCGGCCGTTGCCGAACTGCAAAACGCGATGTCCAAAGTCAGGCTATTGGAGGGCATTCTGCCCATTTGCAGTCACTGCAAGAAGATCAGGGATGTCGGCGGCAGGTGGCATATGATGGAGACCTATGTCAGCAAATACTCCCACGCCCAGTTCAGCCACGGCCTCTGCCCCGATTGTCTAAAGGAGCATTATTCGGATCTCTATTCCGGGCCGCCGGAGGGGTAAGCCGGGCAAGGTCCGTGTTTTCGCCGGGCTGTCTGGCGGCCGGCGGGCTGTGCCGCAATTGCAGGATCCGGGCACCGGCGTGGATTGCAGGTGCATTCCGGGGCGGAACCGGGTAAAATGGTTCGCCTCGGGGCCTATTGCCCGTCTGAACCAACACTTAACCGCCGGAGGACCTGCCATGAGACTCGCCGCAATGATTTCCACCATTCTTGCCGTCACCGTGTGCTGCTGCGCCTGTCTGGCGTTCTCCGGATCGGTCATGGCCGCGAACACGGCCAAACCGGCAGGCTTGCGCCACGTCGTGCTTTTCAAGTTCAAGGACAGCGCCACGCCGGAAAACATTGCCACGGTCGAGAAAGCCTTCATCGCGCTGCCCAAGAACATTGACGTGGTGCGCGACTTTGAGTGGGGCACCAACGTCAGCCCGGAGAACCTGAACCAGGGCTACACGCACTGTTTCCTGCTGACCTTTGACAGTGCGCGGGACCGTGATGCCTATCTGGTCCATCCGGCGCACAAGGAATTCGGCAAGCTGCTCGGGCCGTATCTGGACAAGGTGACGGTGGTTGATTTTGAACCCAAGAAATAGGGTGTCGCGCGAAACGGTGCCGGGGCAGGACCGGGAAATGGGCCCCGTGCGACTTATGTGACTTCTGGGAACCGCACCCGACAACCAACCCGGGGCTTTCGCCCCGGGTTATTGCTGTCTCACCCCTTGCGCACTCCGAACAATGCAGCCGAAAGGGCCGCCGACGCTATCGGTACGGCGGCATCATACTGC
>CAIXUF010000947.1 GCA_903922535.1 Candidatus Hydrogenedentota bacterium | reverse complement strand
TTTGGCGCACCTCCAAAGCCCCCGACAGCCTTCAACGGCCTGTCAGCCCGTCCAGCACTTGGGCCAACGCCGCTATCAAACCCGTCGCAGGTGCCCTCTGACCGGCACTGCCGCGAAAATGGGCTATTTCGCAAATGCCTCTGATGACATTCACCTCTTTGCCTTTTGTCAATCCCTTCCAGCCAAAAGGCGGCGTCTAAACGGGCGTACTCGTTGGGATCCATGCTGAACCGGCGAAGCAGGCGAAGGCATTCCGGGTCGTTAAGTCCGACGGCAAAACCTCCCACGACGTTGGCAGCCATGTGCCGAATATCAACATCTCGGCTCGTGAGCGCCTTCTCTATGGCCGGCAGCGCAGAAACTCCGATTCGTGCGAGCGCTTGACTTGCCGGCAGCGAGTCGTCCAGGAGTAGGAGCATGCTGTAAAGGTGGGGAATCGCCCGGACATCCCCAAGCACCCCAAGTGCCATGGTGGCGTCGTACCGCACCCGATCATCCGGGTCGTTGGTCAGGCGCAGGATCGTGTCGAAAGCCCGCGGATCCTTTGTATGGCCAAGCACCCACACGGCACGGAATCGAACAACCGGGTTTGCATGGTCACAGGCCGGAAGCAGTTGGTCCAGTGCCCGCACGCCGTAATGCCGCAGGAGATGTCCTTCCGCCCTTGCCGAAACCGTCGCATCCGGATTCGCGAGGTTTTCAATATGGCGGCGCATGCGATTAGCTTCCTGTTCGTGCATGGGATTCCTTCAGGGATTCTCACTCCATCTGGAGTACTTTCCGGAACTGCTCCCGGTACAGGGGCACGTAAGAGGCCAGCAGAAGGAACGGCACCATAAGGGCGAAGAGCCCCACGCCGTTCACGAGCGAAATAAGCAGGTGCTGGGGCAGCCTGACAATCAACTCAAACAGGGGGAAATGGAAAAGGGCCACCTGCATGGCTATCCACAGCGGGGGCCAGATCACCAGCATGAGCGCCACGTTGAACACGAACAGAAAGGTCATAAAGCGTTTGGCCGAATAACTCCCCGGGCAGCAGACACGGGCCAGCGTGAAGCTGGCCGTCACGACCGCGATGAAAGTGACTATCTCGGCGAGCACGTGGAAACGGTAGCCATAGTTGACGGTCCCCAGCAGCCCCGCCAGTCCCATGATGACCACTGCGGCAGGCGCCAGCGCCCAGGTCTTCGCGCGGGCCAACAGGTCGGACAGCAGCCACAGCAACGCCAGCCCCCCGAAATAGGTGGACACAAGATGCTGTACGCTGCCGCCTTTCAGCCCGAAGAGCATTTCGAAAAGGGAAGGGATAAAGTGGGCCACTGTGATCGGCAGCACATAGACAACGGCCAGCGGCGCCAATATCCACAGGTGCTGCCAGTTCGAAAAGAGGCGAACCCAAAGCACCATGGCCAGTAAAAGAAGGAGCGGCACGCCATAGAGGGCGTCGAAGGTCTCCAACCGTTCAGTGGGCATCGTCAGGGTCAGCAGCGGCGTGTTCCAGTTGTCCGGCATGCGCCGTGAACCGGAAAACCCGGGAAAGTCGGGCATCGGCAGGCCCGTACCCGCCATGACGGCGCTCATGCTGTTGAGATTGGGCGTCTGGCCGCTCTGGATCTCCTTGATCCACTTGTCAGTGATTTCCTTTTTCCAGAAAGCGCCGCACAGTTCCAGATACTGGATGACGGTGTCCCGTTCCCCCTTCTGCAGCAGTTCGTTTGCAAGTGTCATGTCGGGACCAAACGAATTCAACTGTGGAGAGCCCCCGCATTTGCCCGCGGCAAGGAGAAAATCCTTCGCCTTGGCAGTATCCCCCTCTTTCAGGGCAATCCTGCCGAGAATGCAGTTGCCGGTGTGGACGGCGTTGCCGTAGTCCCAATTCGCTTCCTTGTTGGCGCTTTCAAGGATTTCGGTGGCATAGCTGCGCGCCTTCCCGGTATCACCCGCGGCAAAGGCCGTTTCGGCCATCGTGACCCGCAGCGTTGTTTTCTTGTCCGGGTCGGCGGTCAGCGCCAGTGCGCGCTCCTGTTCCGCGAGCGCTTCCGTTGCGGCACCGCTGTCGGGCACCGCGGGCATGCCCATGAAACCCACCGTCCTCGATGCCATTGAATGGATGAACCCAAGCTTCTCATGCCACAAGGGATTGTTGGGCTCAATCTCGCTGCATTTTTTCAGGCATTCCGCCGCATAGTCCTTCTCGCCAATCATGAAGAATTCCGCTGCGTTGGCAAGCAGCCGCAGGTTCCGCGGGTCCTTTTCCACGCGTTCCTTCAGGAGTTGTGCGGCCTCGGCATAGGCGTCAGGGTTCAGGTGCGCCTCCAAGCGCGCCTCGTTGCTTCCCACAACGTCAGCCTCCGGGACATTCTTGATCAACCAGAGCACCTGGTGCTCGACCTGTTTCCGGCTGTCCGGGGAGCGAAACTGGCTTTCTCCGTAATAACCGATGAGCATGGTGCGCGCCCACACGTCGGCCGGATGCGCCTGCACGGTTTCCTCCATCGCGCGCGCCTCCTCGGCGGACATTTCGCGCCCCTTCATGGCAATTTCGCTCGGGCGCATTTCCCTGGTCAAAGGCATCGTGCAGGAGGCTTCATAGACGGCCTCATAAGTCACATCGACTGGAACCTGTGGCAAATCCGGGGCCGCCGCCCTGGCGCGGTCATTCACCGCGTACAGGGTTTCCCCGCTCACCCAAAACGCCAGATCACGGTCCGCGTTGTACACGGCGGTGCCGTCTTTAAGCGGCCCTCCGTCGAAGCGCACACGGTAGTCGGAATTGAGATGCTTCGCCACCTTCTGGGCGTCCTCAATCGAGTGATAGTCAAACTCCTGCGCGAACCCCGCGCACGGCACGGCCATCGCCATGAGAAAAAGGATGACACGGGCGGTTCGCATTGACTTCCTCCTTGTATCCGGTTCTGCGGTCCCCAAACGGTGTGCGGCCCTACACGCCGCACACGTGTATTATGGTATGGAAGGGTGCGGTTTTCAAGGAAGCATGGTGCGGTCAATGGAGGCAGCAGCGGTCGATAACGAAGGGGCCGACCGTGTTTTCACGCTTCAGCACTTCGCACGGGAAGCACCCACCGCAGTTCTTCGAGCGTGGTGATTCCCTCATGGACGCGCTGCAGGCCCTCGTGCAGCATCGGCGTCATGCCCGCTTCCAATGCCGCCTGGTGCAGCACAGAGGTGCGCGCCCGCGCCAGCACGAGTTCGGCCAGTGCCTCGTTCACCGTGAGCAGTTCGCCGATGGCCACCCGGCCCAGATAGCCGATGTGCAGGCACGCGTCGCAGCCGGCACCGTGATAGACGGGCCGGTGGTCGTCCGCGATGCCCAGGCATGCCTTGACCACCGGATCGGGCGCGGGATCTTCGCACCGGCACGCCGGGCATATCCGCCGCACCAGCCGCTGGGCCAGCACCCCCGCCACGGCGCTGGCCGCCAAGAACGGCTCCACGCCCATGTCGAGCAGCCGCGTGAAGACGCCCGCCGCGGAGCCGCTATGCACCGTGCTGATGACGAAATGGCCCGTGAGCCCCGCCTGGATGGCGGTGCGCGCCGTTTCGGAATCGCGGATTTCGCCGACCATGATGACTTCCGGGTCCTGGCGCAGCAGCGCGCGCAGGGCCACTTCAAAGGTGAAGCCCGCATGGGGGTTCACCTCGCACTGCGTCACCCGGCCCAGCCGGTATTCGACCGGATCCTCCAGCGTGACCATGTGCGTGGAGCGCTGCCGCGCCCTGAGAATCTCATTGAGCAGCGCATAAATGGTGGTGGTCTTTCCGCTGGAGGCCGGCCCCGTCAGCAGCAGCACGCCGTGGGGACGGCGCGCGAGGTGCCGCAGCGATTCGGACAGTGCGGGCAGGAACCCCAGCGCGTCCAGCGAGAACATGCGCGGGTCCACATCGAGTATGCGGATCACGGCCTTTTCCCCGTGTATGGTGGGGACCGTCGACACCCGCATGGCCTTGCCGCAGGGAACCGACCCGGCGTCAATCCGTCCGTCCTGGGGCAGGTCGCGCTGGTAGGTCAGAATCTGGGCGACCACTTTCAGGCGGCCGATCAGGCGGGCGTGGTGCGCCGAAGGCAATTGGGCCGCGTCGTGCAGCATGCCGTCCACCCGGAACCGGATCGCCACGCTGTCCTGCCAGGGCTCGATGTGGATGTCACTGGCACGGCGCCGCACCGCCTCCTCCAGCAGGGCGTCCAGCGTGCGGGCCGCGCCTTCTTCCCCCTGCGCCAATGACTCGGTCCACTGCGCGGTCAGATCGGTCATGGCCTTACCAGCGAGGACAGGCCGAAGATCACCCCGTAGAAGGAGTGGCAGACAAGAAACACATACGCGCCCACGCAGCAAACCCCGAGCGGCGCGCCCACGTTCAGCAGCATGCGCGCCCGGTTCAGCGTTTCGCTTTGGTATAGCTGCGCCAGCTGTCCCAGTGATTCGGAAAGCGCGCCTGCCTGATCGCCCAGTTGGACCAGTCCGCGAAACGTGTTCGGGAACAGTCCCGTCTTCTCCCGGTCGAGCGCTGCGTCAAACGAAAGACCCTTGCACACCGCGCTGCTTAGCCGACTCAGGGCCGCCGACATCATGGGGCTCACATCGCTCATGGCCGCGTCGGCCAAAGCTTTGTCCAAAGGCAGCCCCGCCCAGGTGAGGGTTTCCAGTTGCTGCGCCGCGTGGGTGAGATCACGGGACCGGTACAGCGGCCCGACCCAGGGCAGGTGCATGAGCACGCGCCAAAGCAACCGGCCCAGCCGACCCCGCTTCTCGGAAAGCAGCGGGATGGACCGTTCGAGCCAGGTGAGTGTCAGCGCGAGCATAAGAATGCCTGGGATGACCCCCCATGCGGAAACTGTGGACAGCGGCTGGTGGAGCCGAATCAACCATTGTGTGGTCCACGGCAGCGGGCCGCCGAAACTGGAAAAGATCTCCCTGAACTGGCTGCTGAGCGCCACAACGGCCAGTGTGCCGACCATGACCACCGACAGCAGGATGGCCTTCAGGTAGAACAAATGCCCGGCCAGTTCATCCTGGAAGCGCGCCGTTTGCAGGAGGCTGTCCTCCAGCCGTTCCAGAACCTTGCCCAACCGGCCCGTTGCCTCGCCCACCCGAACCGCGTCCACGTAGGAATCGGGGAAGAAAAGGGAGCGCCGGGCAAGCGCCTCATGGAGGGAAAGGCCGTTCTTCAGGTCCATGCTCAGCACGAAGAGCAGCGCGCGCACCCGGCGGTCCGGCGCGTCAAGCGCCATCGCCGAAATCCCGTCGCCCAACGGGACGCGCAAACGCACAAGCTCGGCCAGTTGGCCTGTCAGTTCCAGCAGCGCCCAGCGCCGCCGGCCCTGCCAGAGGAAACGGGGGCCGCGCCATTCGGGTCCGTATTTTTTCGATGTCTCTTGGGAGGGCATGGGCCGATCCTCCTTCCGGTTAGAAACCGCCCAGCAGTGAACCGAGCCTCAACACGGGCATGAGCAGGGCAATGACGAGCGCGCCGAAAAAGCAGCCCACGACCACAATGACCGCAGGCGCGGCCTGCGACACCACCGTGGCCGCACGCCGCCCGACTTCCCGTTCGTAGCTGTCCGCGAGTCGGAGCAGTGTGTGACCCAACTCGCCCTGGCTCTCGGCATTGCCCACCACCCACAGGAAGCTGGCCCGGAACACCTGCATCGCCGCCAGCGCCTCGGAAAGCCGACTCCCGTTTTTCACCAGCACCGCCGCGTTCTGTGCGGCCCGCGCCACGCGGAGACTCCCGCTGGCCACACCGGCGAGCGCGAGACTTTCGGGTGCCTGCGCCTGGTTTGTGATTAACATCCCCAGCACGCGGGCAAAACGCTCCGTGACGGCCACCTCATAAAGCGGGCCGAAGAACGGGCACCGGTAGCGGAACCATTCCTGCATGCGCAGGCGGGTCGACTGGCCCCGGGCGCTCATGCCGAAATACAGCCGTATTCCCAGCAGCACCAGCAGCAGAACCACCCAGACGCCCAGCGTGTCGTGGCTAAACAAGGCCCCGATCATACCGCTCAGGTTGAAGACGAGCCGGGTCGGCCCCGGAAGCGCCCGGCCGAACGCGCCATACACGCTCACAAACTCGGGGATGATGGAGACGGACATGATGACCAGCAGCAGGCACGCGGCGACAATCAAGAACACGGGATAGGCCGCCGCCTGCCGTATGGCGTTGCGCGCCTCGGTCAGACGCGTGTAATGCGTGGACACCTGCGCCAGCACGGCGGCCAGGTTGCCTGTCTGCTCGCCCGCCCGAATCAGGCTCAGCACGGCCGACGGCAGCCCCGCGCCGCCGCGGCTCAACGCCTCGGCCAGGGTCCCGCCCGATTCCAGTGTCTTCTGCACTTCTCCCAGTATCCGCCGCACCCGACGACTTCGGGCGTCGGCGGCCAGCAGGGCGAGTGAAGGGGCCAGCGGCATCCCGTTCCGTGCCATGGTCGCCAGTTGATCGCTGAGCAGCACGATCTCCTCCGGCTTCAGCGTCTGTCCGGGCCGCGCAAACCGGGTCCACGCGTCCTGTTCAACGATGGCTGTGGTGCGGATTCCCTGCTCAATGAGCTGCTCTTCCACCTGCGCGGCGTTCAGTCCGTCCAGAAACCCGCTGACGCTTCGGCCGTTCTGGTCGCATCCCTCATATTCAAACGTCGGCATTTTCCTCACCTCATGGTTCGGTCCGTAGTGTTCATGGACAGCACTTAGCGCGACGGCGGCAACTCCCGCCATGCAATCCGGTTAAGGCGTTTGGATGGCTTGTCCTGTTCCGCATTCACGGGGCGGTAGATCGCCTCAACGCGGCGTTCGGCATTGCCGCAGCGCCCCGCCGCATACACGATGACCAGTTCCTGACTTTCAAGCGGTTCCGCCATCGCAACATACTCCACCCCCGGCACTGCGGCCAGCGTCAGGGGTGCGACGCCCGGCTCGCCGAATGCGGGATACTGCCGGGGTTTCGCAGGCGTAGGCGCGGCCTGTGCATGCGCTTTGCGCCAGGCCGCCAGGCCCAGGTCAGCCTCCGTGCCTGCGCCCAGACCCGCCACGGCCTGAGCCTCGCCGTACTCCGCGGCCTCCAGCGCCTTGCGGGTGGCGTCCAGGCTGTTGGTCATGCGAAATCCGGACATGACCGCGGTCGAAACGCCCGCCACAACCGCCACGGCCAGAAAAATGTAGACCATGACCAGAAGCATGGCAAAGCCCGGGCTCCCTGATTGACGATGGTGTTTCATCATGGGTTCCTCACCGAGACGGTTTCCGCCAGTTCTTCGGTCAAGACATGGTGGCGGGGCCGGGTCGTCTGTTGCGTCCGAACCACCACCCGC
>CAIXUF010000946.1 GCA_903922535.1 Candidatus Hydrogenedentota bacterium | reverse complement strand
GCGAATTTGTGGATTGGCCGATTTTGATCGCGCCGGGCAGGGTTGTGTGGGCATCTTACGTGCATGTGGATGGAGAGATAAGCTCGCCCTGGAGAAAGCCGGACGCGCTGGGGAAGAGGGCGGGCATGCTCATAAACGTCCTATGGCCGGAGAACAGGTAATAACGCAGAATAACCAGCACCAGATAGAGCCAGGAAATGCATTTCGCGCTGATCATGCCGTACAGAATCCATCGGTACTCGGGCACGGGGATATACTGGTACTCGGCAATGTTCTCGAGCCGCAGCGGCATGAATGCGGTCAGGCCCAGCAGCAGCACCTGGACCCCCTTGGCGGAGGCGGAGGCATGTGGGTCTCCCGCCTCGCGGCAGCGCCGCAGGGTGAACCAGCCCATGTATCCGGCCCAAGCGAGCGTAATGAGCCACGCCGAGTTTGTCAACGCGCGCTGCGCGGCCACCTGGCCCAGTTCGCGCATCTGGTCGTAGATCCACTCGGGGTACAGACCCACCACGAAAAACGCCATCCACAGCGTCAGGATGGGAATGCGCCAGAGGTCAAGGGTATTCTTGGGCTTGTCCACAGATCATCTCCGCAGCGTCCGGTACTGCCTCCGGCCACCCTGCCCATTGAAACAGAGCCGCGCGTGGGAAGTCAAAAAAGGGACACGGGCGGCCCCGGCAAGTGCGTGCATTCTCTGGAAGAAAACCCGGGAACGTTGAACGGCGGCGGCAAAACAGGGCGGTCTGCCATGTGTTCCCGGACACATCCGCCATCAACCCGCCTCAATGTTTAATAAACATCAAGCCCACAATACCGACCACGAATGCCAGTATGGCGATGAGCGAGTCAAGTCCCAGCCGCAAATAGCGTTTTCCGGGACGCACAACCACCGAGGATGCGTAAAGGGCCGTCAGCAGTATCCCGATGGCGGCCAGCCAGCCGTTTTCCACGCCCGACTGCGACAGGGCCGGTGTGCCGGCCATGATGTCGGCCAGCACAAACAGGCAGACCTGGAAAGCATTGCCGCCGAACACGTCGCTCATGACGAGATTATGATCGCCGAGCCGCACTGCGGCCACCCCGCTGCTGATCTCGGGCAGGGCGCTGGCCGCGGCAAGAATGGTCGCGCCGAACACAACACCGCTGATGTGGAACCGGGTCGCGAGCGCGTCACTGCTCATTGCAAGCGCCACGCCGGCGGCCAGCGTCACCATTGATGCGGCCAGGAACAGCATGAATATGCGGGTGGTGCCCCACTTCTTGTAAGGATGCTGGACCGTGGGGTGGGCGATGCGGCGGTGCGGCCGCCCGGCCCTGCTTCCCTCCATTGTCACCTTCCACGCCGGGGAGTTCCGCACCCTGTTCAGCGTGGCGATGCCGAACGCCCACACCGCGATAATCGCCATCGATGCGGGGCTCACGCCGAAGACCGCAACCGACGACGGGAGCATCGTGCCCATGAAAACAACGGCCACAAGGGCCATGACCAGCGAGGCCTCCAGCACGGGCATCAGACTGCCCACCAGGAAGCTGAGCGGTTTGTCGCCCTTCACGAACATGTCGCAGATCACGAGCACCATTGTCTGCATCGCGATGCCGCCGATGAGATTTCCGGCGGCCAGTTGGAGGTTGTGCTGCGCGGCCGCGGATATCGTGATGGCCACCTCGGGCAGGCTGCCGGCCGCCGACAGCAGAATCATCCCCCCAAGGGCATCCCCGAACTTCCATCGAAAATCGAGCGCATCCGTGGTCTTCGAGAGAGAGACACCGGCGATCCACGTGGCGACGGCTCCGCCCGAAAAGATTCCGATTAGGACCAGTGTGCTGAGATTCTCCACGGCTCGGACTCCTTCGCTGAGACTGTCCTTGCATGACTTCAGTGGGCTGAATTGCCCCGATCTTTTCTTCCAACGTCACGGAACGGATTCTACGCCTCTTTTTCAACACCCGGCAACCGGCACGATGCCAACCACTTGGCCCCGTTCAGCACCGAACCGCAAGTATCGCACACTGCGCACCATCTTCAATCAAGGTCGGGCGGCGTTGGGAGACTGTTCGTGACGCAAGGCCAAACGGAAAATTGACTGTGTTCCCCTTCTTTTGCTAAACTTCGATCCGTGAACAAGTTCTGTGCTTTTGCACGGACGCCCAAGCAGGGGCCAATGGCCCCTCACCTTGCGGCGGCGAAGGAATTCGCCAGCCAGCCTGGTTTGCGCGCCAAAAGTGCGCACTCACGTCGACGGACACGAACCGGCGACAGGATGGTTGGCATTCTGTCGCCGGTTCTTTTTTTGCGCCGGGCGCGCAACGTGCGCGCGCTGCCGGTGCGCGTCGGGTTCAACCGGGGCAGGCCCCCGAAGGAGATCCTCACATCGCCACATTGAAGAAGGACAAGGAAGACGCGATTCGCGTGAACGACCAGATCCGCGCGCGCCAGGTGCGCGTGATCGATGAAAACGGCGAGCAGCTTGGCATTCTGGCCCCGCGCGACGCATGGCGCGAGGCGGAGCAGCGCGGGTTTGATCTTGTCGAGGTGGCGCCCAAGGCCACACCGCCGG
>CAIXUF010000945.1 GCA_903922535.1 Candidatus Hydrogenedentota bacterium | reverse complement strand
CCGGCGGTGTGTCGCGCTCGATAATGCCTTGTTCGCGTCCGTCAGCGTTCCAATCATTCCAGGCTCCCTGTCCGTGCCGATTAATCTCTGCGTAGTCTTCGTTACCACCCGTGTTGCTCGGTTCTCCCGGTGCCCAGAAACGATAATCCGAGGTTTCGCCATTGGTCCACACCCAAACGCCCTCCTGCGCCTCGTCGGTCAGACCGATCCACAGGGGACTGTAGCCATATGAAAACACCCAGAACAGCCATGAGTTCTCACGCACGTCATTGACCGTCGTCAGGTAGCCACCCATGGCTTCGGCCTGCTGTTGGGCCTCATGCCATGTCAGGTTGGGGTCCGTCAGCTTGTAGTAATGGCCCGTGAGCGGGCAATATTCCCAGCCGGTTTCGGTCAGGCTTTGGCCGTCACCGAAACTCCATGTCTTCGACGCAATGGGATAGGTTCCCGGAAGCGATTCATCCGTGCAGGCGACGGTCATGGGGACAACAGTGGAGACCGCCGAACAGGCCGCCACGGGCGCATCGCCGTAGATGTAGCTCTGCGGCAGGGTGGTCGAGACGCCCTGTGGGTTGGTGATGACCACATCCACCACGCCAGCCGCATGCGGCGGGGCATAGCTCACAAGATAATTGTTCCAGTAGTAGTACCAGTTAATATAGGGACTGGCCGCTTCGACGCCGTCAAAGGCAACCTGCCATGTCCCCGACATGTCGAAGCCGGTCCCCACAAATTGGTCCAGCCCGCCACCGGCGGTGGGGCCGAAGGTGTAGTCGTAGCGAAGCACCGTGGGCGGTGGCGCCGCGGCTTGGACGGTCACCGTCCGCATGACCTCGGCGGCGCTGTTGCCGTTGCCGTCGTCCGCGTTGTAGGTCACGGTGTAGGTGCCGGGCACCGCCGTATTCACTTCGTCGCCACCCACCGTAACGACAACGCCGGCCGCGCAGTTGTCCGCGGCGGTGGCGCCGGGCTCGGCGTAGGTGCCGCGGTACGCCACGGTCACCACGGACGCCCCATTGAGTCTGATAACAGGCTCGGTCATGTCCGCAACGGTCACGGTCCGAATGACCTGATTGGCGCTGTTGCCGTTGGCGTCGCCCACGTTGTAGGTGATGGTGTACGTGCCAACCACCGCGGCATTCACCGCATTGCCGCCCACCACAATGTTGCTGGTCAGATCGCCGTCAACGTCGTCCATGGCCGTGGCGCCCGCGTCTGTGTATTGCGTACCGCATTCCACCGTGACCGCAGCCTCGCCGACCAGCGTAATCACCGGCGGCGTGGTGTCCCCAATGGATTCCGTCCTCTCATAGGCGCCCATGTCAACACCGGCACCTTGCGGTCGCGCCACCCCAAGAATATCCGCAGCAGGTGCGCCTGCCGTAGTGCCGGTGTCAACGCATGGGGAAGCCGTTTGAAGCTGTAGATTGCCTCCATTGACATTCACAAACAGCGGGTCGGTGGCGATGTTGCCCTCGCCGTCATAGCCGCCCTGAACGCAGGAATATGTTACCAACGGCGCGGCGCCGCAGCAGGTGTGTATCTCTGACCCGGTGGGTGCAACGTCACCCCAAAGGATGCAGTTGGTCAGGGTCATCGAAGAGTAATAGCTAAAGACACCTCCGCCTTGATCGGTCCCGGTGTTCCCCGTGAACGTGCAGTTCGTTAACACAGGAGAAGATCCGTCGTTATGAATCCCGCCACCGGCATGGTTGGCCAAGTTACCGGTGAAGGTACAGTTCGTCAGTGTCGGCGAAGAGGACAAGTTGACCATCCCGCCACCCCAGGTGCTGACTGAGTTGCCGGTGAATGTGCAATTCGTCAATGTCGGCGAAGAGGAGGACTGGTTGTACATCCCGCCGCCGTCATAAACGGCTGAGCAGTGTATGAACGCGCAATTGGTCACCGTCGGCGAAGAGCATGAGTAATTGAACATCCCACCACCCCTGCCGGCGGAGTTGTCGGTGAACGTGCAGTTCGTCACAATCGCAGAAGAACAGGACTGGTTGTACATCGCGCCGCCCCATACACCGGCTGCATTGCCGGTGAAGGTGCAGTTCGTCACTGTCGGGGAACAAGAGGTGTTGTACATCCCGCCACCATTGTCAGAGGCATATCCCCGGGTAACGGTAAAGCCATCCAACGCAGCCGCATCCGCGCCAAGCACGCACCGGCGCGCCCCTTCCCCGTCAATCACCGTCGCATTGGCCGCCCTGTCTCGCTGGCCCCGGAGCGTCTCCGTCCCCGAGAACCCCCCGTACAATTGCACCCCACGCCGCAACGTAACCACAGCCGCCCCCGTGTCCGTATACACCCCGGACGACACCCACAACTCTGCGGAGTTCGCCGTCAAAGCCCCGGCGGCCATAACGCATCAACCGCCCCCTGAATCGTTGGAAACGACGTCGCCCAAGTGAGCCCGTCCGGGGACGGCGCCGTCGAATTCGTATCCACCCGCCACACACTGCGGGCCTGCGGGTCCGTGTTCCCCTGGTATTCCTCGCCGTTCGTCAGGCCGTCCCCATCGGGATCGCCGTCTGCCCCGTTGGCCGGATTCACCGAACCGTTGTCGTTGGGATCCAACCCATGCACCCGCTCCCAACCGTCGGGCAGACCGTCCCCGTCCGTGTCCGCGTACTCGTAGGCCCCCATGTCCACGCCCGCGCCCATCGGACGCGGTGCTCCCGTCAGATCGGCCGCTGGCGCCCCGACGGTCTTTCCGGTGTCAATGCACGGCGAACTCGGACGAATCCACGCATCCCACAGGAACCCGTTCACGAACAGCGGGTCTGTGGCGATGTTG
>CAIXUF010000944.1 GCA_903922535.1 Candidatus Hydrogenedentota bacterium | reverse complement strand
CGAGAAGGTGAAGGAAAGTCTTGGCTGCGAGGTGGTGCCGGTTTCGGTGGAGGACGTTGTGGCGGCGCACGGCGCGGTGCCGCTTGCCGACGCGGAGGCCGAGGCGGAAAGCCAGTGGATCTCCGCCGCGAAGAAGATCGTCGAGCCGTCGCGCGACGAGATCGTGAAGTCGGCGCGGATGTATCTGGCGATGAGGAACCTGATGCTTCAGCACGGCGCGCGCGCCATCACGATCAACTGCCTGGGCGGGATTCCGATTGATGTTCTGGGCTATCCCTGCCTCGCGTTCAGCAGGCTGAATGACTGTCTGCTGCCCGGCGCGTGCGAGGCCGACATGGACTCCACGCTGACGATGCTCCTGATGTCCTATGCCCACGGGCTGCCGGGGTTCATCACCGACCCGCTCTTCGACACCGCGCGCAACGGCATGATCCACGCGCACTGTGTCGCGCCCACGCGCATGGGCGGGCCGGACGACGCGCGCGCGCCGTTCCTGATCCGCACGCACCGCGACGACAACAAGGGCGCGGCGCTGGAGGTCGAATTGAAGGTGGGGCAGGAAATCACCTGCGCGAAACTGGTGCATTTGAAGCACATGCTCATCTCGACCGGGAAGATCACCGAGATTCCCGATTTTGACGACCGCGGCTGCCGCACGCAGATTGTGGCCGAAGTGGCCGATGCGCGCGGGATGGCGCAGCGCTGGGGCAGCGGCCTGCTCGATGACGCCGACATGATGACGCTGCTGCACCGCGTGGTGTTCTATGGAAACCATGTGAACGACATGGAAGACCTTGGCGCGCTCATGGGCTTTGACGTCACGAAGGAGGGATGAACCTCCCGGCGGATTGGCCAGCCTTCTGGCCTTCGCGGCAAGGCCCGGAGTCTGCAACAGGACGTGGGGTCAGCGCAAAGGGGAACAGCGCAGAGGGTAACAGGGTGCAGTGCCGAGTGTTGCGGAATCCGCGAAAAACGGAAGCCGAGGCTGGGGTCCCCGGCGGCCGTGGCATGGGATCTGTCGCCGAGGCCCGACCCGCTTCATTTTGCGGCGGAATTCGCAGGAGCCGCCTCGCGCATCTGGGGGTATTTCTTGCGGGCTTCGTCGTCTTTCTGCTTCCAATAAGCCAGTCTTTGTTCTTTCGTCATGTTCTTCGTTTCTTCATGGATGCGCAATGCGCCCCGGTGCATCATCTCGACGCAATCGAATGTCTTCTCAGTCTTCTTCATCAAATATCACCTCTGGCGGCGTATGTATGGCTATGGGACCGTAGCCCTTCGCCCGGTTAACCTCATTATACAACGGAATGCGCCTGGAATTGACGATGTGCTTGAAATTCCAGCTTGCGATGGCTGTGCATCCGCTCACGGTGGCCACAGCCACGTGCAGGGCATCGGTCTCCCATTTCGGCCCCACAATGTGTGCCCTCATGTAGGCCTGGTGAAGCGCATCCGCGTCTTCACCTATTTCCACGCGCAGAATCAGCGGCGCCAGTTCCTCGAAAACATCACGGACGGTTTTGGGCGCCCCCTCAAGTTCCTCAAGCACCACCGCCGAAACCACGAGCCGCACCGCCCCTTTGCGCACATGCGCAAAGAAGGGTTCGGACAGTTCGCAGAATTCGCGGTCCCGCGCGCCGCCGAACACCGAAGTGTCCGCGTACACCCGCATCGGTTTCTTCACCATCTTATCCTCCAACCGTGTCGCCCATTTTGCCCCAGGCGCCCATCATTCTTCCAACCACGTCTGTCTTGCGTTTACTATTGCCCGCCATGGCGGCGGCCGTAGGGTGCCGTGGAGTGCAGCGGAACGCACTCTCCCGATGGATAGGCCGGACTTTCGAACCGGCGCGTTTCGCTGCGCTGTATGGCACCCCGCAGAAAGACGGATTTCATCCTGCGCGCCAGAATTGGATCACGCGCGGAGCGCGGGATCAGGGCAAAGGGGAACAGGGTAAAGGGTATAGGGCTACCGAGTGTTACGGAGTCCGCGAAATGCGGAACCCGCGGTCGAAGCGCGCCTCGTCCGGGTTGGTGTAGTAGCGGAGGGCCGACCGGCAGTTGTAGCCAGGGCTGCCCCAGCCACCTCCGCGAAAAAGCCGGTAGGAACTCCGAGGACTGTCCACCCAGGCTTGCCCGCCCGTGGGCGCGCCCGTATAGTAGCTTTCGTGCCAGTCATCCTCGCACCACTCCCACACATTGCCGCTCATGTCGTACAGGCCAAAGGCATTCGAAAGCTTCTGGCCCACCACATGCGCATATTGCTGGCTGGCATACCAGGCATTACCCTCGTACCAGGCATAGTCCCCGATGGCCGCATAACCGGCGTCGTCGCCCCAGTAGAACCAGTCCGTCGTGCCTGCGCGGCAGGCATACTCCCACTGCGCCTCCGAGGGCAGACGAAAGGTCCTGCCCGTGTAACTGTTCACCGCCGTCAAGACCGACTGGGCGTTGTTCCAAGACACAT
>CAIXUF010000943.1 GCA_903922535.1 Candidatus Hydrogenedentota bacterium | reverse complement strand
CTGGCTCTCGAAGAACACGACCGGGTCGCTGCCGCGCATGGCCGACGCCAGCAGGCCCTTGGCGCTGTAGGGCGTGGCCGGGAAGATGACCTTCAGGCCGGGCACGTGCGCGCACAGCGCCGTCCAGTCCTGCGAATGCTGCGCGCCGTACTTGGCGCCGACGGACACGCGCAGCACGATGGGCAGCTTGATCTGGCCGGCCGACATGGCCTGCCACTTGGGCATCTGGTTGAACACCTCGTCGCCGGCGCGGCCCATGAAGTCGCAGTACATCAGCTCGACGACGGGGCGCGCGCCCTCCATCGCCGCGCCGACCGCCGTGCCCACAATGGCCGCCTCGGAGATGGGTGAGTTGAACAGGCGGTTGTAGGGAAGCGCGTCGGCCAGCGTCTGGTACACGGCGAACGCGCCGCCCCATTCGCGGCATTCCTCGCCGTAGGCCACCACGCGGGAATCGTTGTAGAAGTGGTGGATGAGCGTCTCGAAGAGCGCCTCGCCCAGCGTGACGGCCTTGTTGCCTTTGAGGACCGTTCCATCCTCGGCGATGCCGTTGCGCGATTTCTTCGCAATGGCCTTGAGGCGTGGATTGTCCTCGATGGGCATGCTCACATCGTCCGCGCGGCGCAGTCCGGGCAGCTCCTTCTCTTCGACGTTGGAGAACATCAACTGCGACACGCCGCTGTGCGGCGTGAGCTTCATGCGTGTGGAAATGGTGTCGTTCGCGGCCAGGCGGCAGGCCTTGGTGACCTTGCGGGTGGCGTAGGCGCGGACCGCGTCGAGCTGATCCTGCGCGACAATGCCCTCTTTCACCAGCTTGCCGCCAAACTCGACAAGCGGATCAACGGCGCGCCACATGTCTATCTCGTCGCGCTCGCGGTAGGCCGACTGGTCGCTCGGCGAGTGGCCCGACTGCCGGTAGCAAAGCACGTCGAGAAACACCGGACCGTCGCCCTTCTTCACGATGTCCAGCTTGCGCCGGTAGCCGTCGGCCAGCGCGAGCGGATTGTTTCCGTCGATGACCTCGGCGTGCATGTTTTCCGGGTTCATCGCCGCGCCACAGCGCGCGAGCCGGTCAAAGCCCGCCGTCTCGCCGATGGGCTGGCCGCCCATGCCGTAGAAATTGTCCATGAAGTTGAAAATAAGCGGCAGGCCGCCGCGCATGTGTTCGGGCCAAAGCTGCTTGAACTGCGCCATGGTCGAGAAGCCGAGCGCCTCCCACACCGGGCCGCAGCCGATGGACGCGTCGCCGATGTTGCACACCGCCACACCGTCCTTGCCGAGCACTTTCTTGCCCAGCGCCGCGCCCACGGTGATGTCGGCGCTGCCGCCCACAATCGCATTCGCCGGGTAGATGCCGAAGGGCAGGAAGAACGCGTGCATGGACCCGCCCATGCCCTTGGTGAAACCCGTCGCGCGGCCGAAGATCTCGGCCAGCAGCCCGTAGAGCAGGAAGTCGATGCCGAGTTCCTCCTCGTCGCGCGTGGCCAGCGCGGGCTTCTTCTTGCCCTTGGGCGTCAGCGACAGGCCCGTCCAGTCCGGCTCGTTCTTTTCGATGATGCCCAGGATGGTTCCGTCGAAATAGTTCTTCATCAGGTCGACCAGACCCTTGCCGGTCAAATCCTGCACGGCGCGCAGGCTCTTGGCGATGATCTCACCGTGACTGCGGTGGCTGCCGAAGATGTGGTCGTTCACCGACAGGTTCAGGCTCTGCCCGACCGCCGCGCCCTCCTGGCCGATGGACAAATGCGCCGGGCCGGGGTGGCTGTATTCGATTCCCTGGTACGCGCCGAGCTTCTTGATGTTGTCCAGCATCGTCTCGAATTCGCGAATGACCGCCATGTCGCGGTAGACCCGCAGGCAGGTCTCCACCGTGACGCCGGAGCCCGACGCCAGTTCCTCAGTCACGGAACGACTGTACGTGTTGACCGGGATCTTCCCCAGGTTAAGGCTGCCGCCTTTGCGCACCTTGTCCGGGATAACCATCAGTTTCTTGGGCATGTTCTCGAACCTTTATGTGATGAAAAGAGAGTCAGAGGAAACGCCCCCGGGAGGAGGCCGGCCCGGCCGGCGCGGCCGGGACCGCAAAACGCGGGAATTATAGCACGGGTTGCGGTAAAGTGCGAAAATGTGGTTCTGGCACGCCGGGAGGTGGGTCTGCTCAAGGGTGGTTTTAGCGGGTGCCTGAATCCTCACCCAACCCACTTAGTCCTTCGGCGGACGTTGGAATGCGGAAGGGGATCAGCATCGGAACCCTTCGCTGGTACTGACGGTATGCGTCTCCAAATTGGGCCACCAGGTCGCGCTCTTCCATGATCGTCCCCACCACGCCTATCCAGACTGTCCACAGAAGATTGAACAGAAGCCTGTCCATGGTCAGGTTTGGGCACGACCAGATCATAAGCATCATGAACAGGTAGAGAGGGTGGCGAACCCAGCGATAGGAACCCGCGACGACAAACTGCGCCGGATTTGGTTGCGCGCCGCGCAGGTAATGCTGAATGCCCCTTTCCCCGAACACGTCGAAATCCTTGAATGTCCTTATGCCCCACGCAAATCCCGCCAGGGACAGGAAGAACAGTGCGCGAAAAGGCATGCGATAAACGCCGCGGGGGGAAATGACCGGCCATTCCAGGCGCTGCCAGAACACGACAACCACCAGCAGTGCCAGGCCGGAGAAGATCGCGTAAACAGCATCGCCGTATTCGGACGGGACGAACTTCGCCTGCCAGCGGCGATACGATTTGCGGACCATGACGCTGTGCTGGACAAAGAACAACAGGCAAAGTCCCGCATCCAGACACAGGACGCCGCCCGTCCCAAAGCCGAAACGTGCCACGTCCAGCGATCCCGTGAAGAGAAACGCCATGAAAAGGAGAAGCGAAACCCCTCCGAACAATCTGGCAAGTACCATAATTGAGTAAGCCGCAGTCTTGCTTTCAAGCATCGGCACTTCTCCCATGAGCCTTCACCCAATCCTGTTGGTGCATCCGCCGCAAATCAATTCCGGCATTTCCAGAATGGGCCGACCCGTGATTGACGCAGGCTGCCCCCCACAATGTCAGTCGAAGTCTTGACCAAAGGCGGTGCGGCGCTACTCCAGACCAAAAGCATAAAGCCGGGCGTTCCGAATCTCAAATTCCAGCCGGACAGGCTGCCCCTTCACCGAATCCAGCGAGCCTTTCCAGGCAACGGGCATCGCCAACCCATCGGCCGCAAGCGCCGGCGCATCCCCATAATCAAACCCCTCCTTCACCGCGCCCGTCCCGTCCAAAAGGCGCACACGGATCTCGCCCGACGACGCGTCCGCATTGACCGTAAGCGTTTCGGCGTCCAGCAGCAGCGGCGGTGTGCGCAGACGTCCCGGAACAGCTCCCGCGGACCGCGCCACGTAGCGGTCGCGCTTCATCATCACCAACCCAATCTGCCGCTCTTCGAACCGGTTCACCTTGTGGCCGTGGGCATAGCCGCCGTAATAGAGATACACGTCGTCGCCCACCGGCACTTGCTCGTCGATCCACGCATGCGCATGGTCCCATGCATCCCTGCGCGGATCAGGGTCGAAGAAATGCGCCTGATCGCGCGTCCACGACTCGCCGTCGCGGCTCCAGGCAAGCGCGGTGTAGCCAACCCCATAGGCGTCGGGCGGATTGGGCGGATTGTCCGACTTGAGGTCGTCGCGCAACACCTTGACCATGCCGATGAGCAGCCCGCCGCGGGCGAGATAGCCGTCCATCGCGTAAAACTGCGTCTTGCCGCCGTCGCGCGCATCGTCCGGCAGCACTACGTAATGGGGCGGACCCCAGTGGATGAAGTCGTCGCTGTACGCGTGCATCGTCACGCGCCGGTCGCCCGACCATGCATCGCCGGTGCGGTAGACGGAAACCGTGGCGATGTTCCGGTTGCGGATCGGGTCATGAAACAGTCCCGTGATGTCATGGTTCTGGTACAGCACGACGTCGGGCACCAGTGGCGTCCAGGCGAGCCCGTCCGGCGAGGCGGCGATTTTTAAACCGCCGTCTTTATACCACCCGAGTTTGTACCGCTGCGCCGGGTTAACGAAGAGCGCACCCTCGTCCACAATGCTGACGCCGAAGGTCATCGGTGCCGGATCGTCCAACACGCGCGCCGGACGCTCCCAGTGAACGCCGTCCGCCGATTCCATGTAGCCCACATGCTGTCTGCCCGCATTCATATCCTCGCGGCGATGGCCGTACCAGATGCGGAAACGCCCCGTTGCCGCATCGCGCAGCACGGTCATATAGGGCTGAAAGTTTCCATCCTCCTTGCCCGTCACCACCGGATTCGGAATTGCGGCGTTCCGCACGGGATGGCAGACGTCGCGGGCGAGATTGTCGGATTCCGCAATCAGATAATCGTCCATGAAGAGATGCGGACCGCGTGCCAATGCCAACGGCTGGGTTTCACCGGAAAAGCCGGGGACATAAATAGACGCCCGCGATTTCGTCAAGGGCGTCTTCTCAGCGCCCACCTGTTCGGAATAGCCCGAAGAGGCAAATACCACAAGAATGGCAACTGCCAACAACAACCACGAACGTCCGCGCAACATACGGAACTCCTTCGCGTCTGTCGACCCGATCTTGGAGATTAACTATCAAGTGCCATAACATCGTTCAGTGAATTATGTGCCATGACATCGTTCAGTGATGCCTGGCTATAGTAACCATACCGGGTGAAACGGAGGCGGTTCTTGCTGGCGAGCACCCCGCCAAGGGATATCCCGGTACGG
>CAIXUF010000942.1 GCA_903922535.1 Candidatus Hydrogenedentota bacterium | reverse complement strand
GACCATGCCGAGAGCCTGAGGAGTCCGGAGGGCGGGATTCGCTATTCGATGGATGCCGAGTTCCTCACGAAAGAATTCATCGACCAGGCAACCGCGCTCTATGATCATGCCGAGGCGCTCGCCGAAAACGACACAATCCGGCAGCGCGTCGAACGCGACCGACTGCCTATCTATTATGTTCAACTCTGCCGCGGCAAAGCGTTCACGGGAGATGCTTGCCCGAAGATTCTGGACCGGTTCGAAACCATCGCACGGCGCATTGGCCAGACGAACATTCTTGAAGGTCCTCCTGACCTTGAACAAAAGCTGAAAGCATGGAAAGACAGCGCCTTCTGAGGCGGTAGAGCCCCGGACGAGAATCGCTTTCATGCGCGCGAAAGCGGAAGGGATTGACATATGGAGACTGTGCGGGTCATTCAGAAGATTAATGTCCGTTCGTGGGGACTTGTCGCGGCCGCTGTGTTCCTGTTGTGCGCGGCCGCCCCGGCCGACAACCACACGCATGCCTCGATTGTCCTTCCGGCGGATGCGGACCCGCTGGTTCGTTTTGCGGCGGATGAACTTCAGCGATATGTCAAGACCCTGTTCAACATCGACGCCCCGGTGATCGACGCGCCGGCGCCGGCGGACTGCGTCTTTCGGCTTGGGGTCTCGAAAGAGGGGTTGGGCGACCAGGGCATACTGCTGAAGCCGGACGGGAACACGCTGCTTGTGTCGGGAGGCAGTCCGCGCGCCGTGCTGTGGGCCGTCTACGAGCTGGTGGAGCGTTGGGGCGTGCAGTATCTCGTTCACGAAGACGTGCTCCCGGCGGTGCCTGGCCCGCTCCGGTTTCCGGAGGCGGAGGTGAAACTCGAACCCAATATGCGTACACGCTGCTGGCGGCTGGTCAACGACCTTGCCGACGGGCCGGTGTCGTGGAGCCTGGAAGAGAACCGCAGTTTTCTCCGTCAACTCGCCAAGATGAAGTACAACCGGATCTTCCTCTCCTTCTGGCCGTGCCAGCCCTTTGTTGACTACAGTTTCCACGGCATGCAAAAGCCGGGCGGCACACTCTATTTCGGCGAACATTTTCCCATCGACAATGACACCATCGGACATGACAAATTTGCCGGAATGACGGAATTCACCAATCCCGACCTGGCCGGTGCCGTATCGCCGAAAGACCTCGTGGACCGGTCCACCGCCCTGGCGCACGGCATCCTGGCGGAGGCAAAGCGGCTCGGCATGGAAACCGGGCTGGCCATTCAGCCTTTCGAATGGCCAAAGGAGTTCATGGCTGTGCTGCCCGGTTCCGAGCCTGCCACGCAACTGGGCTACCTTACCGCCGGTCCCGGCAAGAACCAGCCCATGGACGACCCGCTGCTGCGCAAGATGGTGGCAACCATATTCCGCGCGTACATTGAAACGTATCCGGAAGCCGACTACATCCACGTCGGCATGCCGGAGCACCGAAGCTGGACGGAGCAGGCGCCGCAGGCCTACGAAACCCTGGACAAACGTTACGGAATCCAGGCATTGGGCTCGTTTGAGGAATTGTGCGCGAGGGCGCGGCAGCGCACGGCCTTTCCGGGCGGCGGAGAGCGCGTTGAGAAAATGCTGAAGGGGGACTTGTCGGCGTTGGCGTTTTTGGATTCGCTGATTCGCGAACGGAACCTGCTGGCGCGTTCCGGCGGACTCCCCGATGTGCGGCTGGTGTACAGCGATGTGGTGGAGGAACTGTTTCCGCTCGTGGCGAAGATGCTGCCGCCCGGCGGAGAAGTCCTGAGTTTCATCGACTATACCGCCAGCCGCCAATTGCGCCAGCGCGACCTGCTGCGCCAGCGTCCGCCCGAAGGGCTGCCGGTCAACCTCATATTCACCCTGGCGGACGACAATGTCGGAGTGCTGCCCCAACTCGCCACCGGTTCGCTGGGCGAACTCATGAAGGAATTGCGCGGCAATGGCTGGAGCGGGTTCTACACGCGGTACTGGACGGTGGGTGATCTCGACCCCACAGTCCATTTCCTCGCGCGGGCAAGCTGGGACGCCGCGATAACGCCGGACGCGGCCTGTCGCGACCTGGTCGGCTGGGTTTGCGGCGCGGAGTCGGTCGGGCCCGCACTGGCCGCGCTGGACATTGTCGAAGACCTCACCAAGGGTTTGGATGAACACGGGCTGGGCTTTGGATTTCCCGTGCCGGGCATGATGACGAAACATTATGATGCCGAAGGTCTTTCCTCCGAACTCAAGGCGGATCACGTCCATTATGCCGGGGCGCTGGCGGAGCTGCGGACAGCGCTGGAACACAGTGTGCCGACGGGACACCGCTTCCTGAACTACCTCGTGGGGCGCCTGACCTTCGCGGTCAAATATCTCGATGCCGCCGAGCGCTTCGGCGCGGTGGCAAAGGCCGAAAAGGCGGGTGACCGCGTGGAGGCCGCGCGCCAGGCCGAACAGGCCTATGCGGACATCCGCGAGGCCATCGCCGCTTGGGCCGATGTCGCGGAGGATCACGGTGACCTGGGCGCGGTGGCACTGTTGAACAAGTATGCCTATCGTCCCATACGCGACAAACGCAATGCGTTGGCGGGCGGCGCGGAGATCCTCGGGCGCGTGCCGCTCGGCGTCGTCGGCGACTACAAGCCCTGCATCGGCAAACTGCCCGGCGGCGAACTCGTCACCGTCGCTTTCCAGCCCAACGAACTCGGCGGCGGCAAGGTTCGGGAAGACATCCTCCTGTTTCGTTCGCCCGACGGCGGCCAGACGTGGTCCGCGGCGGAGAAACCGGACATCGTCGGGCGGGAGCCCTATCTGACCGTGTTGAAGGACGGCACGCTGCTCGTCACGGTGCATTTGCTTGCGCAGGACATCCGCAATACGGACGGCTTCACGCACGCTTATGTGCATCGTTCCGAGGATGGCGGCAAAACGTGGGCCACCACGCGACCGCAGCCGGAAGAATGGCCGGCGAAGACGGAGACCGTCACCTCGCGCAACGTGCTGGAAATGTCCGATGGCTCGCAGATGCTCCTGGTGTCCGGCAATGGCAAGGGGCATGATGCCGTATGGCGGAGCCGCGATGCCGGGCGGACCTGGTCGGAAGAGTATCCCGCCTCGGTTGAAGGCGTGCGGGACGACTATCCGTTCCCGTTCTTCGGCGAGGCCGTCCTTTGGCAGGCATCCTCGGGCAGGGTGTATGCCATCGCGCGCGTGGACAGCAAGTTCTTTGCCCCGCTGCCCGGACACAATGTCACGCTGGGTGAAACCGACCACTATGACCGCATGCTCCTGTTCAGCTCCGACGACGAGGGCCATGCCTGGAAGCCTGTCCGCGACTTCGGCGACTATGGCGAAATGTATCCGGCGATGCTGCGCCTGCAGGACGGCCGGTTGCTCCTGAACTTTACTGTCCGCGAAGTGAAACGTCCGCTCGGCATTCAGGCGGTGCTGGGCGTTGAGGCGCCGGACGGGTTTGCCTTCAACTTCGACCAGCCGCGCTTTCTTCTGGACACGCAGACGCCGAACGACCAGGACAGCGGCGGCGGGTTCGGCCGCACGGTGCAATTGGACGACGGAACTTTGGTGACGAGTTACTCCTATAGGGGCGAAGACAAGCAAGTCCGTTGCGAAACCGTCCGTTGGAATATCCCGAAGGACATCCAGCGCGTGGCGGCCAAGCCTGTCCGCGTCGAGGTCGTCACAGGCGGCGAATCCCAGACCAAAGCTTCAGAATGCCGGGGCGTGATCGTCGGTCCGGGCGTCAACCAGCCCGATCCGTTTCCGGGCTATCGGGGCTTCGTCGGCTGGGAATCGCCCGCGCGGCTTCGCGACGGCGCATGGCTCGTGGGTTTCAGTGCGGGCTACTGGCACGCATCTCCCCCCACGCCGGTCCATTATCCGCCGCAAACGCTGGCCGAGTACGTCAAAATGGGGATGCCCGCGGATATGGATGCGCCCACGGGCGGCAGGGCCATGCTCACGCGGTCAACGGACGAGGGGCGCACGTGGAGCAAACCGGAGACGTTGATTGACACCCCGGCCGATGATCGTCACCCGAGCCTCCTTGAACTGTCCGACGGGACAATCCTCTGTTCGTTTTTCACCTACACGGGTGCGGAAGACCCAAAAGCCGACCCCGCGCTGGCATGCCGCACCCATGTCATCCGTTCGACCGACGGCGGCAAAACGTGGCAGCCCGAACCAAGGCCGCTCCCGTCGCCTTTTGTTTCCGACGAATCGGACGGACCCATGGTCTTGGCAAAGGACGGTTCAGTTCTTCTGGTTATAAATGGGAAACCGGCCGATGGGGGCCCGGAATCGCTTGCCTTGCTGCGTTCGCGGGATGCAGGCCTGTCGTGGGAATTGGTCTCAACCGTGGGGACGGACCACGACCTCTACGAGCCCAGCGTGGCGGAATTGTCGGACGGGCGACTTGTCCTGATCGCGCGTCCGGAAGGCGATATCTGCTGGTCGGAAGACCAGGGCCGCACTTGGACGAAGCCTGCCGGGTTCGGCATCCGCCTCTTCGCGCCAAGTCTGAAAGTCGCGGCGGACGGAACCCTGCTCTGTCTGCACGGTTCCTACGGGGCCGGAGGATTGCGCGCAATTTTCAGCACGGACGGGGGCCTGACCTGGGTCGCGCCAGCACCCAACTATGGGTTTCCGATTGACATGTCCTACGGCTACGGCAAAGCCATGGAGCTTCCAGACGGCTCCTTTTTCGCCGCCTACATCAGCAGTGGCGGGCATGCCGCGAATGATGCGGGCAACAACGCGGTATGGTGTGTCCGGTTCCGCATCCGGCCCGACCATGCGGGCATTGACATCCTCCCCGCGCCCAATCGGGGATAAAGCCGGTAGCTTAGCCACTGGTGAAATGTGTCCCGTCCAACTGCTGTAAGAGCAACAGGGTCAAACGGGAGATGCTGTGAGAAATCATCGGTTGATTGAAAGAAAGGCGAGGCCCGTGGCAGAAATCAAGACCGGAATCGCCAAAGATCTTCTGCCGCATGTCGGGCAGGAAAAGTGAGGGTCCAACAACAACGAACAAAGCGGCGGAAAGCCAATTCGGAAGACTGGCGTTCCCAGGCCGCATTCCCATCGGGAGCGCAGCACCCTTCTTTGGTACGGCTTTTTGCCGGTGGTTTGACGGGTCTCTCCCAAAGACCCTGAACTTGCCCGAATAGGGGAAAGGCGGTTTTTTTGGGGGGGGCGGAAAAGCCTCTTCCCAGAGGGCAAATCACGCGTATTGTGAGGCAAACGTTGGTGTGAAGAGGGGCTTCTGAGGCGTGAGTTGAGGTTGGTGTGGCCCGGTAATGGGCTGGTGAAGCGCGGGAAGGGACTGCCCTGCCCCCATCAACGTTGCCTTACCAAAGAGAATATGGGCAATGGATTCACGCCAAGAAGCACCCGATGGATTTTCAGGAATGCGCGCGGGTGCTGTCGGCTTTGTCGGGCAGTGGCCCTTGCACAGTAAAGCTGAGTTGGAATACCAGGTCGGGATGCTGGCAGAGAAACAGCCAGACTCCCTCCTTGAGCGGGGGGAGGATCCCTTCCAAGCCGCAAACGGGGGCGTAGATCATCGGGCAGGCCACGGGGCCGGGCTGGGAATCGAACACCAGTTCGATCCGCTGGTTGGCCGGGTCAATGGCCAGCCGGGGGGTGCCAAGCGTTGAGATGGCGACACACGCATTGGCGAAGGTTGCCGTGGGGCCGGAGAAGTGAATGGGTGTCCCGGGCGTCGGCACAGGAGGGTTGATGATCCATTGGGCCGGACATTGACCGTCTGCAATCCAGGTCAGCGGCGGCGCTTTGGGGCAGCTCTCGTTGCCCTGGACCTTGGCGCTGATCAAGAGGAACTCGCCCACCTGCGGCAGGAAGGTTGCCGTCGGGACGCTCGAACCCGTATACCGGCCATAGACGAGGCCGAGGTCGCGCCCGAGGATG
>CAIXUF010000941.1 GCA_903922535.1 Candidatus Hydrogenedentota bacterium | reverse complement strand
TCCATTTTGCGCCGAACACCTGGCAGGACGTGGAGGGTGACCGCCGCGACACGCCGCTCGACAAGATTAACCCGGAAAAACTCGACACGGACCAGTGGGTGCGCGTCGCCGAAAGCCTGGGTGCCAAGTACATTGTGTTCGTGGTGAAACACGTCGGCGGATTCTGCATGTGGCAGACCGGCACGACGGACTATTCCATCAAGAACACGGCGTGGCGCGGCGGCAAGGGCGATGTCCTGGCGGATCTGAGCGCATCCTGCAGGAGGCACGGCATGAAGCTCGGTCTGTATCTGAGCCCCCGTGACGACAATTTCGGCGCGAAGGAATCGGGCAGGTGCGCGACGCCGGAGATGCAGGCCAAGTACGCCGGGCTGTACCGGCAACAGTTGACAGAGGTGCTTTCTCGGTACGGCGACATGTTCGAAATCTGGTTTGACGGCAGCAACGTGATCGAGGTGGGCGACATCCTCAAACAGTACGCGCCCAAGGTGATGGTGTTCCAGGGCAAGTACGCGACCATTCGGTGGGTGGGCAACGAGGACGGACTTGCGCCCTATCCCGCGTGGAACTGCACGACGAAGGTGGCCGCCCAGCGCGGCGCGACCGCGGCCGACAGCACGCCCTTCGGCGACGTGTGGCTGCCGAGCGAGTGCGACGTTTCGCTGCGGCGCGACTGGTTCTGGAACACCAAGAACGAGAATACCATCAAGCCGCTGGACAAGCTCATGGACATCTATTACCGGTCCGTGGGCCGCGGCGCGGTGCTGCTCCTGAACCTGACACCGGACACGACGGGCCTGATTCCCGAGGCCGACGCCAAACGCGCGGCGGAATTCGGCGCCGAGATCAAGCGGCGTTTCGAGTCGGCGCTGGCCTCCACCGCGGGCGACGGCGACACGCTCGAACTGGGGCTGACCGCCGCGCGCCCGGTGGACCACATCGTGCTCATGGAGGACATCTCGAAGGGCGAGCGCGTGCTGGAGTATGTCGTCGATGCGCAGGTCAACGGCGAGTGGAAGGAGATTGTGAAGGGGACTGCCGTCGGCCACAAGAAGATCGACAAGTTCGAGCCGGTGGAATCGGGCCGGTGGCGCTTCCGCTGCCTGAAATCAAACGGGCCGGTGTCGATCAGCAAGTTCGCCGCATACAGCGTCGGCGGCAAGTAGTCGACTGTTATGGGCGGATTGGCACACGGGTACTCCGACAGTCCCATACTCCCTTAGAGTTTGACAATCACAGCCATGCCGTTCCTGTCCACACGGGATTTCGCAGTCGCGGGTCTTGTTGGACTAGACTTGGTCAAGGATGATCGTTTCTCCAACCATTTGAGGTGTCCCGAAATGAACGAATCCACACCCAAGGTTCCGAATCAAGGCTCAAACACAGGAATGAGGCGGCGGCATTTTCTCGGGAGTATGTTGACTGCCGCCGCGTCGGCATCGCTGGTTCGTCCGGCCCCGGCAATGGCGCAGACGGCGTCCGTGGAATCGGGCCAAGCCCGTTCCTCGCGCAAGATACGGCTGGGCGTGATTGGGTGCGGCGGCCGCGGGGCGTGGATCGCGGGGCTTTTCGCCAACCATGGCGGATACGAGATGCACGCCGTGGCCGATTATTTCCAGTCCGTTGCGGACGCATGCGGTGACGCGCTGGGCGTGGACAAGTCCCGGCGCTTTTCGGGGCTTTCCGGCTACAAGAACCTGATCGCGAGCGGTGTTGAGGCGGTGGCCTGCGAAACACCCCCCTATTTCATCCCGCAGCACGCGCAGGCCGCGGTGGAGGCCGGGCTGCATGTGTACATGGCCAAACCCGTGTCAGCCGACGTGCCGGGCTGCCTGCAGGTCCAGGCGGCGGGCATGCTGGCGACGTCAAAGAAGCTTTGTTTCCTGGTCGATTACCAGATGCCGACGGACCCAATCAACATTGAGGTGCGCAGGCGCATCCTGGACGGCGACTTCGGCCCGCTGGCGCAGATGCTCACCCACGGCACCGGCGGCGGCTGTGCCGACCCGCCGAAGACGGGGAATCTGGAAGACCGCCTGCAAAAGCTGATTTGGGTCAACGATATCGCAATGGGCTGCGACTATCTTGGCAACTTTGACATTCACGCCATTGATGCCGCGCTCTGGGTGGCCGGGAAGCGTCCCGTGGCCGCCTCGGGTGGGTCGCGCATCTGCCGCAAAGATCCGCACGGCGACAGCCACGACGTGTCTTCGGTGGTTTACGAGTATGAGGACGGCCTGGTGCACAATCATTTCGGACAAGCCCTTCCCAACGCCCTCGACGGTGAATTGAGCTGCCGCGTGTTTGGGCAGAACGCCCACGGCATGATCAATTACTGGGGCAGGGCCTACGTGAAGGGTGGAGACAAACCGTACGACGGCGGGGACGTGGCCAATCTCTACGAGAGCGGCGCCAACCGTAACATCGCTGCGTTCCACACAGACATAACCGAAGGCCGTTTCGAGAATCCCACGTTCCAGCGCGCCGTGGATGGGGCATTGACGTGCATCCTCGGACGCGAAGCGGCCAGCCGCCACGCGCGGCTCACCATGGACGAATTGGTCCGCGAAAACCGGCGGCTCGACGTGGACCTGACCGGTTTGAAAGCGTGAAAGGGCGGACTGCAAACATCCAGGAGCTTCGTCGTTGAGAAAACCCATTGCCTGGGCCCCATGTTTCTTGGTGCTGGTTTGCGGCCTCATGCCGGCATCCCATGGGGACTCTCCCGCGGCGCGGCTGACGGGCGCGTTTTGGTGGATGTCGGAGGCGGATGTGCAGCGCCCGCAGGAATCATGGCGGGCAGAGCTGGACCAAATCCAGGCGTTGGGCATGGACCTGCTGGTCGTCTCGGGCGCATTTGCCGACGATGCGGCGGCGGCAATGCCGGACGGTCACGGCGCTGAACCACTGAAAGGCCTTTTCGATGAGGCCGACCGCCGGGGTATGCGCATCTTCGTAAACACGCTGTCCATCGCGAACTGGTGGACCCAGACCGATGCCGCGCCGGAGATTGCCCGCGCCGAGAAATGCATCGGAAACATCGCGCGGCTTTTCCGCGTGCGCAAGTCGTTCTGCGGATGGTATGTGCCCTATGAACTGTACATGTTCTGGGACCGGGAGGCGGACCTGACCCGAACGCTCTACCGCGAAGTCGCGTCGCGCTGCAAAGCGGCCCTCGACAAGCCGGTGATGATCTCACCGTTTTTCATCCTTGACCAGGCGCACAAGCTCGGCGATTTTCGGTGGGCGTCGCCGGAAGAATACCAGGGGTTCTGGACCGGCGTGCTGCGCCAGGCCCCCATTGACATTGTGGCGCTCCAGGACAGCGGCGAACATCTATCATGTTATACCCTGGACGAGCGCAAACCCTTCTTCGCGGCCATGAAAGCCGCCTGTGACGCCACGGGCAAATCTTTCTGGGCCAATGTCGAGAGTGCCGAACTGGAGATCAAGTCCATTGACGATTATGCGGCGCGATTCGGACTGAGAACCCACGTTAACGATTCCAAGACGGTCCCGTTTTGGAGGGCCGTTCCGGCGGCCAAATTCAAAGAGAAACTCCAGTTCGCAGGGGAATTCACCGGCACGGCCATTACCTGGGGGTATCAGGAATACGTCCGGCCCGGATCCAAGCCTGACGCCAAAGCGTTATACGAGAGCTATCTGGCATTGGAATTGACTTCCCGCTGAACCAATTTCCGGTGGATGCGGGCGGGTTATGACCCAAACAACACCCATTGATGACGTCCCGTTTCCAGTATCAAGGAGCGGACTTGTCGGGACTTGCCGCCAACCGGCTGGCGGTGTCAGGAGGTTTCTTTTCTGGACGCCGGCTTTTTCTTCGCCGGTGCGTTGAGCGTCTTGCTGAGATTCTCAACGTATCGGTCCACCAGCCGCTCAAATTCGTGGGTCACCACCGGAGCGACGAGGAACTTGACCAGCCCCGGCAGCGGTATTTCGAGTTCCCCGGTCGTTGCCAGATCAATCCGGGTGCTCTTCGCGTCCAGCGCCTTGAGCGTCCACTTTCCCTTGACGGTGCCGTTCCCCTCGCCCTTTACGGGCGTCCACTTGATGGTGCCCTTCTCACGGTCGTCCACATATTTGCAGCCATAGATCGTCTGGATGGAGAACCGGTCCACACCTATCTTGCACATTTCCCACCGGAAGGCATTGCCGCCCAAGTCCACCAACTGCTCCACATTTGGGAAATGGCTGACGGACTCCGGCACATTCGCCAACAGGTCAAATGCGCGGTCAAAAGGACAGTTCACTTCAAGACGTTTCTTGAGGTCCACGCTCGCGATGAAAGCCATACTGTGTGGTTCCTTTCCGTAAAGGGGCCGCTTGTCTCATGCGGCCGAAAACTTTCCCAAGGCCCTTGTCCTGCATGGTGCCCGGAGCGGGCCGTCTGTCCCGTTATTCCGGCGAAGGCGGCAAGCCAAATTGGCGAATGAATCCATCGGGTTTCCGTCTTTTCGGGAATGACAACTGTTCAAGTGCGTCTGGACAACGTGGTGTTTGCGCGCATCACCCGCAGGTGTCGGGATGCTTTTTCTTTATCCCGGGACCTTTTAACTGGCCGGCAACGCCCTCGTACCAGGTCACTTCAACCCGTTCAATTCCCTTCAGGAGATTTGGGAAATCTTTGGGCTTGAGTTGGGCAAACAAGTTGTGCCCTCCGCGCAGCACCTCCAGGCACAATTTCAGGCTCTCCCGGTCCTTGTCGGTGTAGACCTCCGTGCGCGCTTCCATCACGATCACACACCGCTCCACGAGATACAGCATTCCCGACAGCATCTTGACGTCTGACAATGCTCCAAACAGGCGAATCACATTGTCTATAAGGCCGCGCACCGTGCTTTCGGGAACACCGGCAATAAGCAGCAGCATGGTTCGGCGGTATTTCTGCGCCGATTTCTTGTTTTCCAACACCGCCTCGAGTTCCGGTCGTATCGTCTCGGCCACCGCCATCAGGCAGGTCTCCAACTGGCGGGTCTGTTTGATGGCATCAATCGTGGCAAGTCCGGTGTTGACAATCGCCGGAAGATGGAAACTCAGCCGAAGCATGGAGCTGATGGCCGCTCCTATCAAGGGTGTGAGACGTCCCGGGGAACTCAACAGATGGAGCATGTCGTCAAATGCCTCATCCATTCGGGCACGATCTTTGGCGGGCGGGTACAACCTCTCCAGAAAGAATTCGCGCAGCGAATCGAGCATCGTGTCGGGAATGGTTCCAAACTCAGGAACTTCGCGCAGATGCGCAAGCGCATAGCGCTGCCGGATTTCCTCGCGGTAGAACTCGATTATTGTCGCTTCAAGCAGGTCTTTATTTGCGCCCATCGTTATCAACAGGCTCCCTATGCTTTCCAGCCCTGACAACCCGCTCCGTCTTCGCTGACGAGACACACCCGTGTAACATTCAACGCAGTAGCGAATAACAATGTTCACTTGTGATTACTTCCCGCGTCGCATGTCACCTACTTGAGAACGACTTTGGCGGAAAGGGCTTTAAGCGTGCGGCCAATCATCGGACCGTGCGAACTCCACAACGAAAATTTTCCTTAATTCTACACCGGGATGGAAATATTCCGCGGGACTGTCATTGTTTGCCGATGTTGGAACAATCTGAAACTCATGGCCCGGTGGAAAACAATGCCCCAGCAGTAATGAGGTG
Source organism: Candidatus Hydrogenedentota bacterium (assembly GCA_903922535.1). The sequence continues at coordinate 1,535 of CAIXUF010000941.1, read as the reverse complement.
GTTTCATCAATGGAGTGCACATGCGAGATTGTGAACATGCCACAGACACAGGGGAGCACGAGGAACGATGCGGGAACAGTGTGCGTTTCACTGAAGAGTCCCTTGGGTGACGCCAGGCTGACAGGCGTGGAGCGTGTCGCGTTCAACGGCGTGGAGGTTCCGCGGAAAGACATCACGCTCGACCTGGGCGACGGTCACAGGGTTCATCCGGATGAGATCGAGGCCAAAGCGGTCGATCCCCCGTGGCTGAGCGATTTGAAGATCGTATCGGCCATGCCGCCGCTATCCGGCGTGATCCAGCACATAGGGATGGTTGTCACCGTGGAGCCGTTCGGGCGCCTTGCGCTGGAGACGGGCGCGCCCCATGCAAAGAAGGCGGGCAAAGCGGTCAAGATTCCCCGTGACAGGACGGACAACCATTCCGGGTCTGCGGTTTCCGCACGCCAGCAGTTTGTGGAGCAGACCGCCGGCACCCCGCTGAAGCACATTTCCCATTTCAGTTTCGATCCGCATACCACCGCCTGCAACATCGAGAATTTCACGGGTGTCGCGCAGGTCCCCCTGGGATTCGCCGGCCCGTTCCAGATCAACGGCGAGCACGCGCAGGGCGAGTTCATCATACCGCTCGCCACAACCGAGGGAACGCTGGTTGCATCCTACAGCCGCGGCATGAAGGTGCTGAACCAGTGCGGCGGGGTGAAGGTGAGCGTTGTCGATGACGGGATGCAGCGGGCGCCTGTGTTCGTGTTTGACGACGCGCGCGGCGCGCGCGATTTCATCACGTGGTGCCGTGCGCACGAGGACAACATCCGCCGCGAGGCCGAGTCCACCTCAAAGGTGGCCCGCCTGGACCATATCGAATACTATCAGGCGGGCAAGCTTGCGTTCTTGCGCTTCAACTTTACCACGGGCGACGCGGCCGGCCAGAACATGGTGGGGAAGGCCACGTTCGGTGCCTGCAACTGGATACTGGCGACCTTCGACGGCATTCGGCACCACTATCTTGAGGCCAACATGGCCACGGACAAGAAGGCGTCGCAGGTGAACCTGATGCACACGCGCGGCAAGCGGGTGGTGGCCGAGGCCACGCTGAAGCGGGACGTGCTCGCCGAACAGCTCCGGGTGGAGCCCGAAGCCCTCTTCCGCCACTACAACATCGCCAATGTGGGGGCAATGCTCTCCGGGGCAACCAACAATGGGCTGCATTCAGCCAACGGGATTGCGGCCATGTTCATCGCCACCGGCCAGGACGTCGCCAACGTGGCGGAGTCTTCGTCGGGCATACTGTACGTGGAATTGCCCCCCGAGGGTGACCTGTACATGTCGATGACGATCCCCTCGCTGATCGTGGCAACCCACGGCGGCGGCACGGGTCTCGCCACCCAGCGCGAGTGCCTGGAACTGCTCGGCTGCCACGGCGAGGGCAAGGTGAAACGCCTAGCCGAGATTGTCGGCGGCGTGGTGCTGGCCGGGGATGTCTCGCTGGCCGCGGCGATCTCGTCGCTGGACTGGGTGTCCAGCCACGAACGGTACGG
>CAIXUF010000940.1 GCA_903922535.1 Candidatus Hydrogenedentota bacterium | reverse complement strand
GGCATTGAGTCCCTTGGCCTCCAGCGTGACGGGACCCACACCCGTCCCAAACTCGGCCGTGCGCGCCACTGCGGCGGCCGCCTCCAGCCACGCATCGCGCTCCGGCTTCACTTTGGTCTCGGACGCGGGGAAGACGCATGTCTTGCCGCCTGCGGCGGCAGCCGCCGCGGATGCAACGCCGACGGCGCGCCATTCCGCCTCGGCGCGCGAAATGCCGAAGCCCGCCAGCACCTCGTCGGGAATGTGCGTGCGCTCGACCACAATGAAACCGAAGCCCATGTCAATCAGTTTCTGCATGCGTTTCTGAAGCGCCGCGGCCGTGGCGGTATCGGCGGGATTGGCCCAGGTCTGTCCATCGGCGGATTTGCCGGTCTGCCCGACACTGCCCTGCACGGCGAGCGGGTCCACCGTGATGCCCGGCGTGCAGCCCGCGTTGCGCAGTTCCTTGGCCGCCTTGGCGATGTCTTTCGGGTAGCGCGGCGTGCCGCCCTCCATGGAGCCCCGGCTTGCCTTCCCAGTTGCCCGGGATGAGCGCGTGAAACACGCCGTAGGACTGGGCCGACTTCGCCTCATTTACCAGCGCGGCCAGGTCTTCCGTGTCCGGCACGGTCACCCACGCGCGCGGCACGCTCTCCGGCTTGGCCGGCCACTTCATGTTGCGCATCAGCCAGGAAAACTGCGTGTCCGACTGGAACGGCAGCGCGCCAAAGGACACCCAGACGGTGTCCGCCTCGAAAGTCTCGCCCGGTTTGATCACATGCCCGGGCTTGTACTCGCTGGCAATGCGCCCCTGCCACACCCCGCCGGTGAACTGGAGATCAATGCCCGTCTCGGCCAAACCGGAGGGCACAACGCCCATGGACAGTTCATAGCCCGTCTTGGGGTCCTGGAACATCATCTCGACGGGCAGTTCGTTCTTGCTGAACACCGGGTAGCCGCCGCGCACCTGGAGATAACGCGAACGCGACTTTGCCTCCGGGCCAAGGCCCATCACGCCGCCCGCGCCCAACGATGCGGTGACCACGCGGTTCACCGTTATCGGCGCGGCCGTGTCGTTGCGCAGCATGATCGTCAAAGTCACAAACGGCCACCCCTCGAACGAGGACAACTGGTGGGAAACGGTCACTCCATCCACAAGAGCGTAGTGTACGGTGTATCGCGTGCCGCCGCCGACCACGTCGCCGGTATATTTGTCACGGTCCAGTGTGGTCCCCTGTCGGTAGATTTCGTCACTTTTCAGCGTGCATCCGTCGGCCAGTTCGATGGCAAAACCAACGTCCTTCACCAAGACTTCCTGGTCCATTGCGCCCTCGACGGCGGGCTTCACACGGATGCGCCATTCCCCGTCGTCCTTGGCGAAATCCAGCATCAGCGGGCCGTTGGCAAAGGTGTACCTGTCCCGCAGCGACCAGGGCATACGGTCCGAGGGCGCCTCTTCCTGCTTCTTGGCCTTGGACGACTTGGACGCTTTTGCCGCCGGTTTTGCGTCCGCCTTGGCGGGCTTTGCCTCCGCCTTGGCCGCGGTGGACTTGGCCCCCTTGGCCTTTTCGGCTCCCTGAGCCGTTACCGGCGTCAACACAAGGCCGAACAGGGCTGTCAGCACCAGCAGTGCCCCAAAACAGGGATATGAAAAGTTGTGCCGCTTGAGCATGGTAATTGTTCTCCGAGATTTCCGGTTTCAACCGGGGCTTTCGCGAACCCAATGCACGGGATTTCGCACGCCCCGACAGGATGGCCGGGGCCGATTATACACGACAGGGCGGGGGAAAGCGCGGGATTGTACCGAACGCCGCCCGGCAGGCCGAGCCCCGGAGCCTTTGCGGAAGCCACCGGCTCAAAGGACGAAAAGACAGGCATTAGCCTTTTGCCGGGCGAACGTTGCCAATGTCCCTTGTGTCAAAGAGGCGCCTTGGAACCTGTGTTCCGAGGCAGAAAGTCCGGTTATTCCTTGCGGGCGGGAACCTGGGCCACCAAGTCCTTTATCTGGTCGCCGGGCACCACGACCACAAGCACGTTGTTGCCCATGGCGCTGCTGTCGGACTTCACCGCGCGCATCACGCCGATACCCACAAACTTGTTGTCCATGGTGAACACGGGCGAACACACCACCTGGCGGGCGCGGTGCTCGCCGAGAATGTAGAACTTGCGCGGCTTTTCCACCAACCCCTCGACGCGGTCCATAAAGGCAACATGCGTGCGCTGGGCCACCGCGCCCAACTGGCCGATCACCACCACGGGGTCAAGCAGCGCCGCGGAGGCGGCGTTGTCCAGGCTGACACAGGCAAGCGGCTGGGCCGGCTTGGCCGTCGGCCGCACGAAGGCAAGGTCCAGGTCTTTGTCGCGAAGCACCACGTCTGCCGGGGCCTCATTGCCCTCGGCAAACACCATCTTGAGCGAAACCAGCTTGGTGGTCACATCCTTGCTGCTGTCGCCCATGGACTGAATGATGGAGGTGGGGTCGATGGCGGAGAGCGACAGCACCGCAAGGCCGTCGGCCGAGATGACCGTGGCGTTGGCCTCCTGCTTGTCCTCCTGCTCCTCCTGCCCGTAGGACACGCTGATGACCGCCTCGATGGTGATCACGGTGCCCTTGACCGCGTCGAACACCGCACGCCCCTGCTGCGCGGCCTCGTCGGCCGAAGCATAGCCCGGAGCAAACACCACCGCCAAACCCGCCAATGCAAGCACCATACCAGCAACACGCAACCGCATCATGAGACACCAGCCCTTTCTGTGCATGGGGAAGACGCAGGACCACCCCGCGTTGCGCATACTATAGGACAGGTTGGGGAGCCGTGTCCAGCAGGGGGTAACATTGGGAATTAGTTGATAGCATACCTATTCCTTTTGCATCTTCTGGGATCAAGGAACGTCCGGCTTGGAAGGAAAGTCCCAATCCCTCAGTTGCATGGACAGTATGGACGGTATGGACAGCATGGACAAAAGTCGGCGGGTGTTTCACGTGTGCGTCCATAGAGGTCATACCGCCCATAGTGTCCATGCCAGCCACGAAACTGCCGACGGGCAACGTGCGCAGAGGGGAATAATACGCAGCGCCCCCCGCGCTCAAGGCGCGGGGGGCGCTTTTCAATCATGGCCTGTTGCGGCACGGAGGCCTGCCGCCGCGTTCACTTACGCCAGCTTGGGCACTTCAAAGCCCTTCGCGTATTCGCGGCTGAGCATCTTGTTGGCCTCGTCGGCCCTGTAGCCGGTGAATTTCTCCGCCTTGGGATCGAAAGCGAGCGAGGTGCCCGCCCGGTAGGAGATTCCGGCCAGGTGGGCGTGCCCGGAGGACAGGTGAGCGGCTTTCATGTCGCCGAACACCTTGCTCTTGTCGCCGGCCTTGACCGCAGCCAGGAAGTTCTCCCAGTTGCCCTTGGTTTCGACCTTCGGGTACTTGCTGTAGTCCACGGGGATGGGCTTGTTCGACTTGTCAAAGAATCCCTGGCCCTCGACATAGTAACCGCCGTTGCCGTAGAAGAGGTTGCCCACATCCACGCCCTCGAGGAATTTGCCGTCGATTTCCACGCCGCCCTCGCTGTTGGTGAAGCGGTTGCGCACCTCGAACACCATCATGGTGCCGTCTTCATAGATGTAGGTGGCGATATTGGTGTTCGGCGTCTCGGCGCCGTCCTTGTAGGTGTAACGGCCGCCGACGCTGTCCACGCGGACCGGGAAGCCGCGGTTCATGCCCCACACACAGATGTCAAGCTGGTGGATGCCCTGGTTGCCGATTTCGCCGTTGCCGTAGTGCCAGAACCAGTGCCAATTGTACGGGTGATAGAGCGGGTTAAACTTGCGGCGCGACGCCGGGCCCTGCCAGATTTCCCAATCAAGCGTCGCCGGCGGATCGCAGTCCTTCTTGATGCCCAGGTCGCCGCGCCCGCCGTTCTTGTAGCACAGGCCGCGCGCCATGTAGAGCGGTCCGATAATCTCGCCGCTCTGGAGCAGCGGGATGTCGCGCAGCCAGCGCTCGCTGGAGCGGCTTTGCGTGCCGTGCTGCATGACCACTTTGCCCTTTTCGGCAGCGGCAACAAGCTGCTGGCCCTCGAAAATGTCGTGCGATCCCGGCTTTTCCACGTACACGTGCTTGCCCGCCTGGGCCGCCCAGACCGCGCCCAGCGTGTGCCAGTGGTTCGGCGTGGCAATCGACACCGCGTCGATTTCCTTGTCCGCCAGCGCCTCACGGATGTCCTTGTAGAGCTTGGGTTTCTTGCCGCTCTTCTTTTCCACCAGCTTGGCATGGCCTTCAAGGTGTTCCGAATCGGGGTCGCACAGGGCCACAACCTCTGAATTCTCCTTGCCTGCGAAGCCGTCAATGTGCGAACTGCCGCGGCCGCCGCAACCCATCACGCACACATTGATCTTGTCATTGGCGCCAAAGACCCTGCCCTGGGCCATCGCGCCCGCGACAATCACCGCCGAGGTTGCCTTCGCCCCCGGGCGGGACGTCGCGCACCCCGTTGCCGCGCCCGTGGCAATCGCCGCCGCGGATGCGCTGAGAAAGTTCCGTCTTGAGAGTTCCATGCTGACCGGTCTCCTTATGGTTTGATTTCGGGCTGTATCTTTTGACCTTCCGGGACAAATGACGGGTTTCATTGTTTCCACGGACTGAACGGTCGGAAGTTACTGCGGCCTCACCTCATCGACCAGTGCCTTGAGCCGCCGTCCGTATTCGGTGTAGGACTGGTAAAGCTGGTCGGCATCCGTCGTGGACTGGCCGGTGTGGATGATGGCGGCCAGGTGCGGCTCAATCGAGAAACCGCCGTCGTACCCGGTGGCCAGCAGGTCGCCCACAATCCGCCGCACACAGCCGTCGCCGTCACCGCAGAAGGTGTACTGGTCGACACCGTCAATCTTCTTGGCGTCCTTGATGTGGACGTAGACGATGTCGTTTCGGACTTTTTGGTAGTACGCCCAGGCATCCTGGCCGTAGGTGACAGGGTTGCCCGTGTCGAAAACGACCTTGAGCGCCGGGCTGTTCACCTCGCCCAGCAGCACGTTGGAGTTGTCGGCTGACAAGCCGCCCCAGCCGCTGCAATTTTCATGGGCCAGGATGATGCCGCCGTCCTCGGCCATGCGGGCCAGCGTTTTCATGCGGCGGATGGCCTCGTCGCGCCAGTCACGGTCACTGAGCGGAGCGTCCTTGTCGTTCGGATAGCTCATAACGCGGATGAATTGGGTGCCAAAGCGGTGCATCCGCGGGATGGCGCCGCGCAGGTCGTCGATGTCGATCTGCGGATCGCAGGTGATGGGCCGCGCCCAGTTGGCCACGGCGCTGGAGAAGCAGGACACGGTCATCCCGGCACCCGTGACGGCACCGTACACCCGGTCAAACTGGTCGTCCGGCAGCAGGGTGAGGTTGACACCGTCCACGCAGCGCAGTTCCAAATGGGACCAGCCGAGTTCGCGGTGGGCGCGTATCTGGGTTTCGATGGCCTGGCCGGCCTCGTCGGAAATGCCGCTGAAGAACATGTTCACTCTCCCGTGATGATTAAGCCCGCGTCAGCGGACCAGTGCCTTTTCCACTTTGTTGCGGATGTCGCGCCCGGCAAGCGCCTCCACCAGATGCAGCGCGAAATCCATGGCCGTGCCGGGCCCGCGCGAAGTGATGATCTTGCCATCGACTTCGATGGCCGCGCCGCTGTTGGTGCCGCCGGAAACGGCCTCGTCGACCACGCCAGGATAGGCCGTGAACGTTTTGCCCTTCAACAGCCCCGCCTTGGCCAGCACCAGCGGCGCGGCGCAGATGGCGCAAACGTGCTTCCCGGCGGCGGCCATATCCTGCAGCAGCTTCGCGATCCGGACATCGGCCGCCAGCGCATTGGTGCCCCCCATGCCGCCCGGCAGCACAACCATCTCGAATTCGCCCATCTCCAGCGCCAGGTCAAGCGTCGTGTCGGGCAGCAGCCCGACGCCGCGGCTCGCCTCAATGGGCCGGTCGTCCAAGCCGGCGGCCACGACGTCTATCCCGGCGCGCCGCAGCACGTCGATGACCGTGACCGCCTCAATCTCCTCGCAGCCCTGCGCAAGCAGCACCAGCACTTTGGCCATGCAGCAATCCTCCAAGTTGGCCCACCATTCTAGCGCAGCGGCAGCCATGCGGCAAATTGGCAGGGACCCGGCGGGTGCAGCGGTCAACGAAGACGCCGCCGGCAAAGCATGTGCACAGTGCTTCGGACGGGCTTATGGACGCCAAAGCGCGGACATTGCGGCCAGACCCAGTGCGCCGAGTCCGATCAGAAACAGGTCGCCCATACAGCGACCCGGGTCGAAGGCGCTCTTGCCCCCCGGGCATCCCGCGCACCCGGAACCGTTTTCCACACCCAGTTCGTCCGCGCTCAACTGTCCGTCGCCGTTGGTGTCAAGTCCGTCAAACACGGCCTGCGTGAGTCCCGGCATCGCCGTGGCCGCCTCGGCAAAAGACAACACCCCGTCGCCGTTGGTGTCGGCGGTGGCATACGCGGAGGCAAGCTGCTGCCGGGCGGCATCCGGTGTCACGGGCTCGCCTTCGCCCTCAACCACCGGCGCCGCACCAAGGCTCACCACGATGCTGACCGCCGTCCCCGGCGGTAGTTCCGTGCCCGCCGCAGTGCTCTGCGAAATGACACTCCCCGCCGCGACGGAAACACTGTACACCTCTGTCACCGAACCCAGCACAAGACCCGCGCCGGTAATGGCTGACTCCGCCAGCGCGCGAGGCTGGCCGACCACGTCGGGAACGGCGATTCCTCCTTTGCTGATCACCAGATCAACGGACGTGCCCGGCAACACCGCCGTGCCCGGCGCGGGCGTCTGCCCCGTCACCGTGCCCGCAGGCACGGTGAGGCTGTATTCCAAAGTCACCGTGCCGACCACAAGACCAATGCCTGTGATCGCGCCACCGGCGGCATCCTGCGTCTGGCCCACCACATCGGGCACCGGCACCGGTTCGGGTCCCTTGGAGATTACGAGATCCACCGGGGTCCACTGCGCCACTTCGGTGTCTGCCAAGGGATTCTGGCGAATCACATGGTCTGCCGGAACGGCGGGGTGGTATTCCCCGGTCTCGTTGCCCACATACAACTGCGCGGCGGCAACCATTTCCCGTGCAGCCGCCCGGACAAGGCCGGACAAGTCCGGCACGCTCACCAAAACCTCCACTTCATAAGCACCCATGTCATAACCCGCACCCTGCGGACGGGGCACACCCAGGATGTCCATGGACGGCGCGCCGCTGGCCGTGCCCGTGTCGATGCAGGGTGAACCGGGCTGGATCCGGAGATCGCCGTCTCCCGCGTCCAGGAACATGGGATTGGCTGTTATGTTGCCCGTGCCCACAGTGGCCACGGACAGGCAGGAGTAGGAGACATTAGGATCGGACCCGGCAACCTCATTGGGGGTGTTTCCCCAAACTATGCAGTTGACTGCCGTGCCGAGGGATATTCCTCCGCCGTCGTGCAAGGCCGAATTCCCGGTGAGTGTGCAATTGACCGCCGTGCCGCCGAGCATTCCGCCACCGGCACCGGCCGAGTTTCCGGTGAATGTGCAATTGGTCGCCAAGCCAGAGTACATCCCCCCGCCCAAGTCGCCGGCCGAATTTCCGGTGAAGGCACAGTTGACCGCCGTGCCGTTATGCATCCCGCCGCCGCGGGCGGCCGCACCGTTCGACGAATTACCGGTGAACGTGCAGTTGACCGCCGTTCCACCGCACAAACCGCCCCCGAAATTATCAACAGTGTTTCCGGTGAAGGCACAGTGGGTTGCTGTTCCGCCCAGCATTCCACCTCCGTTGTTCGCCCTGCCGTTTCGCAGGGTGAATCCATCCAACCGTGAGGCGCCGTCGGCGGTAACGCATCGGCGTGTCCCCTGGCCGTCGATGGTTGCCTGGTTGGCCAATGCATCGCGTTGTTCGCGCTTTGTCTCGGCTCCCGCGAATCCGCCAAACAGCAAAGTGCCGGGCAAAAGCCTCACCACGGCGTCACCCGTAGCCGTAGAGTAGGCGCCCCCGGCCACCCATATTTCCCCGCCGTATCCCGATTGGTCGGCGGCCGCCTGAAGTGCGGGAAAGGCAGACTCCCAAGTCAGGCCGTCCGGGCTGGCCGCGGTGGAGGTGGCGTCGACCCGTAGAACGCCGGGATTGACGGCGTCGGCGTCGTCAACCGCATGGTGTTCGTGGGCTCCCATGTCGATGCCCGCACCCTGGGGCCGGACACGACCCAGCAGGTCGACGGACGGCGCACCCGCCGCAGTGCCGGCATCGACGCAGGGCGACTCGGAACGAAGCCGGAAATCGCCTGCCCAAGGATTTACAAAACGTGGATCGCCGACAATGTTACCCTCACCCTCGGTTGCTGCGGACAGGCAGGAAAACGAAACGGTTGTGCTGCCTGTTTCATTTGGGGTGTTACCCCAAATCACGCAGTTGACGGCCGTGCCCATGTACATTCCGCCGCCGTAGGCGAATCCGGCAGCATCGGTGTTTCCAATAAAGGTGCAGTTTATGGCCCTGCCACGGAACATGCCGCCGCCGCACCCGCCCACCGAACCGGCGGCTGAATTTCCCATGAACAGGCAGTTGACGGCCGCGCCATCGGCCATTCCGCCACCGGCGCCGTCGGTCGAGTTTCCGGCGAACGTGCAGTTGGCGGCCGTGCCGCTGTACATCCCGCCGCCGTAGGTCGACTTCCCGTGCTGGAGGGTAAATCCGTCCACCGTGCTTGAAACGGTGGCGGTAACGCACCGCCGCGCGTTTTCCCCGTCTATGACGGTCGGATTGCCCGTCCAGTTGCGCTGGTCACGGGCGGTTTCCGCGCCGGCGAAGCCGCCATACAGCTTCATGGCCGCCTTCAGGCTGGCCACCTGCTCCCCGATGCCGATGTAGGTGCCCTTGGCGACCCACAGCTCGTCGCCGGAGGCGGCGGCATCCACGGCAAGCTGGATGCCGGGATAGGCGGTGTCCCAGGCTTGGCCGTCCGGGACGGCGGCGGTGGAGGCCTCGTTGACGCGCCAGACGGCGGCCGACGCGGCCATGGAGGTGATTAGGGCTGTTGGCAACAGTAGTAGAATCGTAAAGATACTGCCGCCCCGGACACACACATGATTCCCCGCGTTCTTGATCATGGCCGTTCTCCCTTCTTTTTGACGGTTCTTCTTGCCGTCCTTCCTTGTCCGACCCATTTCCCACGAATAGAGATAGAGTCTTCCACCTTCGTAGGTCCACACACATCTGCCATAGCAACTCTATCACGGAATGGGGAATTCTGCAACCCTTTTTTTCTTGCTGCGGGCGGCGCAGAACGCAGTGTCAGGGAGGGGGGGGGGATGCCGAGGCAGTGCAACCCTTGGCCGGCTTCTCGGCAGAGGACGCCGACACTGCGGCGTGCTCTGTGGCTGGTGTGCGACGGAAAACACCCGCACACTCCGTTATACTGACGCAGGGATCAAGTTCCCCAAACGGGCCATCCTGACATTTCGGGGTTCGGTCTGCGCAAGAATAATGGAAGAGAATTCGCGCCTTGAATACTATTTCCATCCCGTCCTGAAGGACCAGTATCCGGGCTCTGCGTCGAAAACCGCATAGCCGTTCTCCTTGCGTACGGGTTTGGCTGCGCGACCGCCCTTCGGAGCTTTAACCACCTCGACCGGTGCGTCCGTCCGGACGGGCACGCATATCTCGGCATGGGTACCGGGCGGTGTCTGGACCTGCATTTCAAGCTGCTGCCCGGCAATCTTCCAGTTGCACGTCACCGCACCCTTCACACTCTTGTATTCCGCCTTGACCCACGTGAGCCCGCCAACCACGTGCGGCCTGATGAGGATCTTGTCGAAACCAACGGCGTCGGTTGCAGGCTGGATTCCGGCGAGTTCCTTGTAGAACCATTCATCGACGGAACCGAACATGGGATGATTGTGGGAGAAGGTGTTGTCGCTGAACTCCCAGTGCTCCCAAAGCGTGGTGGCGCCGTTCTTGATCATGTTTCCCCAGCCGGGAAATTCGCGGCGGTCGGCAATCTTGTACGCCAGTTCGCCCTCGCCCATGTCGGTCAGCGCGTGGAGCATGAAACGGGTGCCGAAGATGCCCGTGGTCAGCGCGTTGCCGTGCGCGGCGATGTCCGCCTTGAGCGCGTCGAGCGCGGGCTGACGGTGCGCTTCCGGTGCCAAGCCGAGGTAGAGCGCGAAGGCCTGGCAGGCCTGCGTGCCGAGGCCGTAACGGCCCGTGGCGGGGTCGTACCGTCTCTCATCGAAGGTCTTGGCGATGGCGGCTGCTTCGGCGTCGAGACGCGTTGCGTCGTCTAACTTGCCAAGCATGCGGGCCACGCGGGCCATAAGCGCCACGTTCCAGTAGTAGAAGGCGGTGCCGCTGACGGTGGTGTCCTTCTCCACAAGCGACTCGTGGTCGCCGATGCCGTTCTTCAGGATGCCGTCGACCGCCTTGGAATGGAGCAGGGCAATCCAGCGCATCGCGGCGGGATACTGCTCCTTGGCGAGTTCCATGTCGCCGTAATAGCGGATCAGTTCCCACAACAAGAGCGGATGGGCCGTGCCCCAGCCGATGGGGCCGGAACCCTCGCCCAACCCCTCGGAGTCAATGCCCACGAAGGGGGCCGTCTCGGTGAAGCCGCCGTTGGGCCGCACGTCATCGCCGAAATCGCGCACCACCTTGGCATAGAAAGCGCCCATGTCAAAGTTCGCGATGGCCATGCCCACTGCCGCGACGATGTCACCTCCGTACCCGAATTTCTCGCGGTGCGGACAGTCGGATTCGACGCTGTGCAGGTTGCTCAGTAGGGTCTGGCGGGTAATCTGATGGATCTTGTTGAACAGTTCATTGGAACACGAGAATTCGCCCACCGACTGCACGTCCGTGTGCAGCGTCTGTGCGGCAATGTTCTTTGTTTCGGGTTTCCCCGGGAATCCGGTGATTTCGGCATAGCGGAACCCATGGAAGGTGAACCGGGGGTGCCATACTTCCTCCCCGCCGCCGCGCAAAATGTACACGTCTTCCTGCCATGCGGTGACGGGCTGTTTGGAGCCCTCGGGCAGCTTGCGGTTCTTGAGTTGGCCGCAGACCGAGGTCATTGGGTTCAGCGTGCCGTCAGGATGGAGCAGTTCGCCGTAGCGGAGGACGATGCGCGTGCCCGCCGGGCCGGAACAGCGCAGTTCGGCGCGGCCGGCCATGTTGGTGCCAAAGTCGGCGATATACACGCCCGGCTTGGGCTCGGTGATGGCGACGGGAGCAATATCCTCGCCCGCGCGAATGGGCGGAATGGGCTGCAACTGCAACCTTCCCGCGGGCGGGTCGGCCTTGACGGCGGGTTTCCACGCGCTGTCGTCAAAGCCCGGACTGTTCCAGCCGGACTGCTCCAGCCGCGCGTCGTAGACTTCGCCCAAATACACGCTGTTGCGCAGGACCGGCGAGGGCGCGGTCTTCCATGACGTGTCGGTGGCAATGCTGTCCTTTGTGCCGTCCTCGTATTCGATGTCGAGCTGCATGATGGCGCTGGGCGGTCCCACCGCCAGCACGTCGCGGGGGTTGTAGTGGTTCCACATGCGCAGCGGAAGCGGGTTGCGCCAGCCGTTG
>CAIXUF010000939.1 GCA_903922535.1 Candidatus Hydrogenedentota bacterium | reverse complement strand
TCATTATTCGCCTGTTCCCTGGGGCTCTTTCGATTTCTTTTCCGCAGGGGCGCTGGTTCCCTGCGATTCTTTCGGCTTCTGTTCCACGTGGCTGCGGGTTTCCTGCGGTTCTTTCGGTTTCTCTTCTGCATGGACGCCAGTTCCTGACGGGGCACGGTCCACAAAGGCCATGCGGTCGTCCTGGACCCAGCCGCGGTCGCCTCCGGCCGTGCTGACAAGCGCCCATCCGGATTCCGTGCGCTCCACCCGAACACGGTCACCTTCATATAGAAGGAAACGCGGGGGCTCGTCCGGATTCTTTCCGAAAAACACAGGAACTTCGGCTTGTGCCGCCACCGCAAGCGCAAGGGGATGGGCCTTGGCCCAGGCGGCACCCAGGGAAAGCGCCGCTGCCAGGCCGACAAGCACTGCGGCGAGCCTAAGGAAACGCACCGAACGCAGGGCACGCAGCGCAAAGAGCGCCCAGAAAAGCGTCCAACCGGCGATTCCGAGATAGAGCACCGCCTTGAAAGAGAGGTTCTCCGCCCAAAAGAACAGGGCCTGTTCGACGTCACCCGGAAGGGGACGGGCCAGATTGCGCCGGGTGGTCTTGAGTATTGTGTCCAGATTCTGCTTGGCCGCGTCCATTTTGGGGTCGAGTTGGAGCGCCCGTTCATACATGGCCACGGATTTCCCCACGCTGCCGGCCGCGTGGTAGGCGTTGCCCAGGTTGTAGAAGAGGACTGGGTTTTCGACATGGGCCGTCACAAGTTGTTCATATTGGGTGATGGCGGCGGCAAAGTCGCCGGAACGGTAGGCCTGATTCGCTCCGTCGAAGGTGGCATCGTACATGTCCGCGCCGAGCGCGAGAAAGAGTGCCAACAGGAAATTCATTCGCGGCCTCCTTTGCGCGGTCCGGCCTGGATCTTTCCCACTGCCATTTCTGCCGCGGCGGCCAGTGCATGCAGTTCATCGGGAGAGAGCTTTCCGCCGGAGTAGCGTGCGCGTTCACAGGCGCGAAGCACGGAAACAACGGTGTCTATAACCTCCCTGGAAACTCCCTTCGCCGCAAGGAGTTCCTGCGCGTCCTGGGAGGTGAGGCCCGCCTCAACCGTGTTGTACATGTCGGACAGGTACCCCGCCAGTGCGTGATAGAGCGCGTCACCCGGGTCGTCGCCCGAGATCCGCTGCATGTTTTCCCTGTACCGGGAAAGGGCAAAGTGCCGACGCGCGTACCGCAGGTCTCCGGTGAGCCGGCGCCGCTGCCGCAGCCAGAGCAGAAAGGCACCATACAACAGGGGCGGCAGGGCAAGGCCGCCAAGGGCTGCGGTCCAGGCGAGGGACATCGTTGTGACGGAGGGGCGCAACGAGGCGGCGGGTTTGTCCAGAATGGGGAGGAGCCCCTCATTCAGGACTTCAACGGAGGAGCGTTCGTCGGCGCGGCTGCCGCCGGCGGTGACCAGTGCCACCGCATCCGGGGAGGCGGCTATGGTGAGCTTCTGTTCCGGCGTGGTTTCGGTCTTGTAGTTTTTGAGAATGGGGGCAAAAAAGACGAACTTGATTGCCGGCAATGCCTGCTCCCCGCGCTCAAGCGGGGTCAATGTGTAGCGAAAGACCTTCGTTGCGTCCAGCGAGTTTTGCTGCTGCTGCTGGACGTCAATCTCCGGGCCCGAGATGTGCGCCCAGGACATTGCCGGGATGGTCGGCGCGCCAATGGCGTCAGGGTTGCCCTGTCCTTGCACCGTCAGGGTCCAAGTGACTGGAACGCCCTGAACCAGTTTCTCAGTGCTCAGGGCGCCTTTGATGGTGTATTTGCCGACCGCCCCGGAAAAATCGGCGGGTTTTTCGGGCAGCGGCTGGACATTGATGGGAATGGCCGGCGCAAGGAAATCACGGGCCACGGCGCGGGGCCGCATAAACTGGTTGTCCCGCCAATTGACCTCGCCCTGCCAGGACCAGGGTTGGATGGTCAGGGCACCGGTAACCGTGGGGTACATGGCAATGGTGATTTCCATGACGCGGTAGCTGATGCCGTTGCGGGTCTCCATTTTGTTTGCCTGCTGCTGGGGACCTGAATAGAAACCCTGCCTGTCCGGCATCGGCATTGTTCTTGGACCGACGATCTGCACGCCGTAGTCATTGGCGGCATAAATACGCAGGGACAGGGTTACCGCCTCGCCCTGATAGGGGGAGGGTTTGTCGACGGACGATTCGACGAAGGCCAACTGCTCCACCGTGATTGCCCCGCCGCCGCCGGCTGTGTTTCCCTGCGGGCTTGGAATCGCGGCCTGTGCCACCCGAATTTGCATGGGAAGGGTGAAGAGCGCCAGACCGTCGACGGCAATCGGAATCTGGGGGATGGTGATGGTGCCTTCCTTTGTTGCCCGGGCCGGATAGCGCCAGGACTTGGAGGCAACGGTGCTCATGCGGCCGTTGATGTTCGCTATTTCCATTTTCGTTGCGACGTTGGGCTGGCCAGTCTGAATGCCGGTGTCCTTGATGGCTGAAAGCACGTCGGGCTCCTGAACATCGGCGCCCTCCGCCTTGATCTCAATGTAAAAGGTCTCCCCGACGGCGACACGATCAGTGGACAGAGACGCCGTGACCGGGCTTTGCGCGAAGGCAACGCCCGTGACAATAAGAAGGGCGGCAAACACCAGGCTTCGCATCACCACCAGTCTCCTTTGAAATCTATCCGGTCTCTCTTGTTGCGCACTTCTGACTGTTCCTTGCGGTCAACGTCCTCAAGGGATTGAAGAATCGATTCCAGATTCTTGGACTCTTTCTTGTCGTCGTCCGCCTTTTCCTGGTCTTCCTTCTTGTCGGCCTGGTCTTCCTTGGCGTCCTTTTTCTCCTCGTCTTTCTTCTGCTCCTGCTTCTTCTCCGAGTCCTTGTCCTTGGACTCGCTTTTCTGGTCGGGCTTTTGCTGCTCTTGCTGGTCCTTTTTGTCCTGGTCTTGATCGCTCTTGCCGTCTTTCGAGTCCTGCTTGCCGGGGTCCCGTTGGAGAACAATGACCAGTTCACCGGGGGGCAATGGCATTCCACGCAACAGCAAGGCGTCGCCCGGCTTGGCTGTCGCCTGTGCCGTCAACGCCTTGATCAGTTTGCCATCCTGCATTAAATCTACATGAATGTCCAGCTTCGCCGCACCCTGCTCGTCTGTACCGGTGGGGTGGGCAACGAGTGAATAGACGGGATTGATGGGGAATTGTGTGTCCACACCGTCGGGTGTTTCGCGTTCGTCAATGGATATTCTCGAGTAGTCGGTGTAGGGAAGACTCTTGAGGACACTTTCAAGAGGCTTCAAGTCGGCGTCCAGCGCGGCCGTCGCGTTCGCTTTCTTTTGCCCCAGCAGGGCGTACATTTTGAATTTGAGCGGTTCCTGTCCGGCGCCGGCGCCGTTTGGCGCCGGGGGAAGGGCAAGCGGTCCACCGGCGGGGCCCTGGATGACCGGCGGGGGAGAGGCGGCCTGTCCGGAACTTTGGGCGACCGATGCCAGTGCCGCGAAGATGCAGGACAGGAAGACGGCACAGGGCGAGAATGCGCGGAAGGCGTTCATGGCTTTGCCTCCTGGCCGCCGGGCACCACCAACTGCAACTGGTTGCCTTCGGCCTTTGCCTGCGCTTTCGGAATCTCCGTTCCCGCGCTGAGGAAGTACACCATCGGCTGTTTCTTGTCCTCCGGCGGCTTCTTCTTGTCATCGTCCTTTTTCGGCTGCTGGGGCTTCTGGAGCAGTTCCTTGAGTTTCAGGCGGATGTTGTCGAGATTTTTTGCCGCGCCAACGTGTCCCGGGTGTTCGCGCAGAAACTGCTCATAGCCTGCCACGGCGCCGCGAAGGGCGGTGACAGCTTCCTCGTATTTCTGGTCCTGCGGGATCAGCAGGGCCTTGCGGGCGGCGGCGTTTAGGCGCCCGAAGGCGGACTCCACGGCAATCTTTGGATCGTTTCCGGCGGCGACCTTCGAAAACGCGGTTTCGGACTCTGCGTAGGCGCCGGCCGCTTCGTCCTTGGCCCCGAGTGTTTCCTGATGCTGCGCGCGGGAATAGAGGGCCTTGCCGATACCGTAGGCGACAATCCCTGAATCGGGATGGTCGGTCTGGAGTTCATGAAGGATGTCGAGCGCCTTGTCAAACTCACCACTGTTCAGGTGACCCTGTGCGGTGGCCAGAGACTCTGAAAAGGAGGACTTTGCTGCGTCGGCATATCCAACCAGAAGCGCCTGAAGAACGAGGAGAACAAGCAGGGTCTTACGCATGACGCACACCCTCCCTGCGCAGGCGGTAAGAACGTATCCAGGGCATGAGTATCACCCAGAACCCCTCCGCCATGAAGCAGAAGATTGCCGCGCCCAGGGGCCAGCGGTAACGGTTGATCAGGTTGTAGCGCATTTTGTCGGACGCCGCGCGCGACTGCACCTGCTCCAGTTCCTCCCGGATGAATTTGACGTCGGAGTCGTCTGGAGAGATGCGGGCGTATGCCCCGCCCGAATCGGTGGCCAGTTTCTTTAGGTTTTCCTCATCAAGGCGGCTGAGGTGGGTCCTTTGGTCTTCCGACAGCCGGGCGTAGCGCTGCATCCATTTGGGGAAGGTGATCGTCGCGCCTTTCGGGTCGCCGATGCCGAGAACGTACACCGTTGCATAGTCCTTCATGCGTTCGGCCTCGGCAAGATCGTCGCCGGAAGTCTGCTCTCCGTCGGTCACGACGATGACCACCCGCGAACTGCTGCCCGCTTTTCCGGATTTCTTTGCATCCTCGTCGAACACGCGCCTTGCCTCGCGCAGTGCGGAGGTGATGTCGGTTCCCTCAATGCTGAGCGTGTCCGTGGTGATGGAGCCCAGCGCCGCGCGGTAATAGTTCAGGTCCAGCGTGAGCGGAACCTCCGTGGCGGCCTCACCGGAAAAGGCTATCAGGCCAAACCGGTCTCCGGGGCAGAGGTCGAGCAGGGATTGAATCTTCTGCCGGGCGCGCTCAAGACGCGTTGGGAGCGGGTTCTGGGCGTTCATGCTTTCCGAGGTGTCCAGAAGGATCATAATGTCGCGGCTCTCGCGGGCGACGCTCACCCAGGAGCGGCCCCAACGCGGCTGGGAAAAGGCCAAAAGCAGCGCGACCAGTCCAAGGACGGTCAGCCATGCCAGGGGACGCCGGATGCGCTCGTCGTATCCTTCCAGAAGGCGCGGCGCCAGGGATGCGTCGATCAGTGCCGTGAGCCTTGCGCGCCGTCTGCGGTCGGACCAGCGCAGGCCGAGGATCACGGCAATGAGCATGACGACGGCCACTACGCCCCAGACGGGCGCCTGCGCCATGGAAAACGCAAATTGGACGTTCATGGCAGCACCTCAAACGCCGTGCGGCGCGCCAGGATGGATGCCAGGGTCAGCAGCGCACCCAGCACCAGGTAAGGCATGAACGCCTCTTTGAACTCGTAGTAGTCGCCCAAGTCAATCTCGGTGGTTTCGAGGGCGTTGATTTCCGTGTAGGCGCTCATGAGCGCCGCCGTGTCCGTGGCCAGGTAGTAACGGCCTCCGGTGGTCCCGGCTACCTTCTTGAGCATGTCCTCGTCGATGGCCTCGCTTTGCACCGGGAAGAGGCCGTTCTGAATGGTGGTGGGTTGCGGTGAACCGGCACCGATGGTGTAGACGCGTATGTTGTATTCCTTGGCGAGCTGCGCCGCGGTCAGCGGGTCCAATTCGCCGCGGTTGTTGCGGCCGTCGGAAAGCAGCACGATGACCTTGGACTTGGCTTCCGTCTGGCTAAGTCGGCGAATGGCCAAGCCGAGAGCAGAACCAATGGCCGTGCCCTGCTTGTTCTCCGGGGCTATTTGCGCATCTTCAACAGCCTTTTCCAGGATGTCGTAGTCGAGCGTCAGCGGGCACTGCGTCCATGCCACGCCGGAGAAGAGCAGGAGTCCCACGCGGTCCACGCCGAAGCGTCCGCTCTGGCGTTCGCGGCGGCTGTTGATGAAGTTTCGCACGGCCTGCTTTGTGACGTAAAGGCGGTCGCGCGGGACGCCGTCCATGACGAAGTCCGCCTGCTGCATGCTGCCGGAAATGTCCACGCACAGCATGATGTCGATGACACCGGTGCGGTCCTTGCGTATCTGGTAGCCGTTGAGCGGACAGGCCATGGCCAGGACCAGCAGGGAGAGTCCGATCAGCCGAAGACCGGCCGGAATGGCCCGCCAGCCGCGGGATACCCTGGCACCCAAGCGAGCCAGCGACGAACCGGTCGAGATGGTCACGGCGCCCGGCGCGCCCGAAAAGGCCTCGAAGAGACCGAGCAGGGCCACGGGCACCAGCAAAAGCAGCGCCCATGGATGGGCCAGGGACCCGAAAAGGAAGGGCTCGAAGAGTTGTCTCATGCCGCGCCCTCCAGTATCTCGCTGCCGACGGGGCCGGGCACGGTGGCCTGGACAAACTGCTCAACTTCCGCGAGTTGTTGCTCCATGGCGATTACGGAAGGCTCATGGCGGGCAAACTTCACCCGGTCGGAATGGCGCAGGAACAGCGCCAGGAACTCCTGGTGCTCCGCGGTCAAGAGACCACTCTGCGCGGCGATGTCGAGAAACTCGGGCGTCGTCTGTTCCGGTGCGCGGAGGCCGAAACGGTCTTCCACGTAGTAACGCAAAATGGCTGAAAGGTCGACATAGTACCGTTCCGTCTGGCCTTGTATCGGCAGATTGCGGAGGCGCAATTCGTGGAGTCGGGCCAGTGCCACGTCCCAGGCCGGTTTCGGCGGGGCCGCAGGGATCGGTTTCTTGCGCCAGAAGAGCCGCCACAACAGGGCCGCCATTGCCAAGACCGCCGCCAGTCCAGCGGCAATCCATCCCCATCGCATGGATTTGTGTTCTTCAAGCGCGGAAAGGGGGGCGCTTTCCTCAAACGTCGCGGCCGCCGCCTTTTCCTGGTCCGTCAGTTCACGCGCCTGAAAAACAATGGGAGGCAGGGGATAGGCGCTTGTCTCAGTGGCGGAACTGACGGCAACGTCCATGTCTGGCAGGCGGTAAGTGGAGGGCTTCACCGCGTCAATGTGGTACGTGCGCTCCGCATGAAGTCCATCGTTGGGCTTTTCCGCGAGGACCGGCGCATCTGCGGTAATCTCAACATCCTTAATCTTGCCGGAGAGGTCAGGCCACTGCACCGTTGATCCCTTGGGGCCGTCAACGCGCACCAGTAGTGTCGCGGAGCGGTGGTAGGGGACCAGCGGTCCCTCCAACTCGGCCGTGACCGTGGCCTGAACGCCCGCGAAGGCGGCGGGGCTTGCCGCACTGACAGAAATCAGCGCGGCGGTCAGGACAAAACGTCCGGCCTGTCTTCGCAGTAAAGAAGTCATCGCAATCTCTTCTCCCGCATGCGGAAGAACCGGTGGATTTCATTGACGTAGGGCTGGTCGGTGCGGACGTACATGGCGTCCACGCGGGTCTTGCGGAAGCGCTCGTCGCGCGCCTGCGCGCGCTGCACCGCCATGTCCGTATAGGCGCGCTGAACCTTGCCGTCACTGGTGTTCACGAGGATCTCACGGCCTGTTTCGGCGTCGCGCAGCGAGGCGATGCCGACGCTGGGAAGTTGCTCCTCGCGGGGGTCGGTGACGGCCACGGCAATGATGTCATGCCGTTTGTTGGCGAGGCGCAGCGCGGACTCGTAGTTGTCCGCCATGAAGTCGGACACGAGAAAGACCACCGCCCTGCGCCGGGTGACATTGTTAAGATAGTGGAGCGCCGCCGGAATGTCGGTGCCGCGGCCCTGCGGCTCATGGCACAGCACCTCGCGGATGACGCGCAGCACGTGCTTTCTGCCCTTCTGCGGCGGTACCATGAGTTCCACCTTGTCTGTGAAGATCATCAAGCCGACCTTGTCGTTGTT
>CAIXUF010000938.1 GCA_903922535.1 Candidatus Hydrogenedentota bacterium | reverse complement strand
GATGACGTCGGCATAGCCGTCCCCGTTCACGTCCCCTGCCGTCGAGACAGAATAACCGAGATAGGCACCGGCCTGGTTGCTTTCCACGGACCACGCCGCGGTTGTGGACAGGCCCGAGGCCGAACCGAAATACACGAACGCCTTTCCCTCATCCGTCTGGCCGTTGTCGTAGTCGGATGCGCCGACGATAATGTCGGCGTATCCGTCCCCGTTCACATCCCCCGCCGTCGCAGCGGAAACGCCAAACGCCTCGTTGGCCTGGGTGCCCCATAGAGCCGTGACGGAGGACGTGGTGGTCAGTCCCGATGCGGAACCGTACCACAGGTCCACCAAGCCCAATTCGGTGCCGGATTTCTTGGCGTGTGAAGTTGCGATAATAACGTCGGCATACCCGTCGCCGTTTACATCGCCTGCGGCGGCCACCGTCTCACCGTAGAAAGTACTGGCCGTGGTGCCGCCGTACGCCTGCCACGAGGCGCTGGTGGAAAGTCCCGATGCGGAGCCGGTAAAGAAGAAGGCCATGCCCGTGTCGGTCACTCCGTTGTAGTCATAGTTCCGCGCGCCCACAATCACATCACTGTAGCCGTCGCCGTTCACATCACCCGCCGTGGAGACCGAGTAGCCAAACTTGCATGAGGCCTGGTTCCCTTCCACGCGCCAACTGTGGGAAGTGGAAAGTCCTGAAGCGGAACCTTTGTACACAAAAGCGGCCCCTTGACCCGACATTCCACCGGTGTAGTCGGGAGCCCCCACCAGCACATCGGCGAAACCGTCCCCGTTCACGTCACCGGCGCTGGATACGGAGAACCCGAAGTGCGCGCCGGCCACGCCGGATTCCACCGTCCAATTGGCCGTGGCCGACAACCCCGAAGCCGAGCCATAGTACACAAAAGCCACCCCTTCCTGGCTCTGCCCGTTGGAATACCAGGGCGCACCCACAATCACATCGGAGTAGCCGTCCCCGTTCACATCCCCCGCGGAAGCCACCGAAACACCCAAGCTCTCGGAGGCCGCCGTGCCCACTATCTGCCAGTCGGCCGTGGCGGAAAGGCCGGTCGCCGAGCCATGATAGACAAACGCGGCGCCGCTGTCCGTTCCGCCGCCGTCGTAAAGATTCGCGCCAATGATCACATCCGCATAGCCGTCCCCGTTGACGTCGCCCGCCGTGGACACGGAGTATCCCAATTGGGCGTTCGCCTGGTTGCTTTCCGTCGTCCAGTTGGCCGCGGCGGAAATGGAGGACGCCGAACCGTAATACACAAAAGCCCGGCCCTCGTCCGTCTCGCCGTTGTCATAGAAGGGCGCGCCCACAATCACGTCGGCATAGCCGTCCCCGTTGACATCCCCCGCCGTGAAGGCCGAGTAGCCGAACTTCGCGCCGGCCTGGTTGCTCTCGGCCGTCCAGCCGGCCGTGGTGGTCAGGCCCGAAGCGGACCCGTAATACACCAAGACCCGGCCCTCGTCCGTCTCGCCGTTGTCATAGGTGGGCGCGCTTACGATTACATCGGCATAACCGTCACCGTTCACGTCCCCCGCCGTGGCGACAGACCAGCCCATGTTCGCGCCGGCCTGGTTGCTTTCCACCGTCCATACCGGATTGACGGAAAGCCCTTTTGACTGGCCGTGGTACACATAGGCACGGCCTTCGTCGGTTTCACCGTTGTCATAGCCGTACGCGCCCATGATGACGTCGCTGTAGCCGTCACCGTTCACATCACCCGCCGTGGACACGGAACAGCCCAGGTAGGCACCTGCCTGTCCGCCGTCCATCGTCCGCAGGGGTGTGCTGCCCGGGCCGGTGGCAGAACCGGCATACACATAAACCCGGCCCTCGTCGGTCAGGGTGTTGTCATAATACGGGGCTCCGATGATCACATCGGCATAGCCGTCGCCGTTCACGTCGCCCGCCGTGGACACGGCGGCGCCGAAAGCGGCGTTGGCCTGGTCGGATTCCGCCGTCCAGGATGCCGTGGTTGCCAGGCCTTTGGTGCCGCCGGCGTACAGAAAGACCCGTCCCTCATTCGTCTGGCCGTTGTCGTACGCGTCAGCGCCGACAAGCACGTCACTGTACCCGTCGCCGTTCACGTCCCCTGCAGTGGAGATCGACACGCCGAAATCGGAATTGGCCTGGTTGCTCTCAACCGTCCAGTTCGCCGTCTTCGGAAGTCCGGAAGAGGACCCGTAGTAGGCATACACCCGGCCTTCATTGGTCTGGCCGTTGTCATAATAGAGCGCGCTTACGATAACGTCGCTGTACCCGTCGCCGTTCACGTCCCCCGTAGTCGCCACGGCCCAGCCAAAGTAGGCGTCGGCCTGATCGCACTCCGCCGACCAGTTCGGCGCAGCCGCCAGGCCCGTGGCGGAACCGTAGCAGACAAAGGCACAACCGCCGGTCTTGCCGGTGTCATAGCCCGGCGCGCCGATGATCACGTCGCTGTAGCCGTCGCCGTTCACATCGCCCGCCGTCGCCACCGACCAGCCAAACCAGGCATTGGCAGAATTGCTTTCCAATGTCCATGCGGCGCTGGTCGCAAGGGGATCAATGGTGACGGGGAAGACCGCGTTGGCCGTGTCCAGGCGCAGTTCTATGGTGGTCCCCTTGTCAAGCGTCATCGTGGCCGGGAGTTTCCTGCCCAGCGCGTCCGTGGCCGTAAGCTTGCCGTAATGCATCACGCCCGCGCCGCCCGGACTCAAGAACTCGACCGTCTGGCCGTCCGGCATCATGTCCGCCGACAGATTGCCGCGCACCGCCATCCGCAGCACCATCCCACCGCCCGAACCCGGTGCCTGGTAAATGGTAAAGCCCTGTTCAAGGCCCGCCTCGCCGTTCACGTACCATTCGTCCAGCCCGTCGCGTTCAAAAGTGATGCGGTTGCCCTCGACGCAGGTGTCGCGCAGGTCAGGCACGGCGGCGGCGTCGTCCAAGCCGCCAACGCCGGCCAGTTCAAGCCCCCAGGTCCAACTGCCCGCCGGGTCCGTGCGGCGGACCACCCGCGGGCCCGCATTGGTAAAAAAGGTGCGCAGGTTCTGTGCCCGGTTCGGGGCCTGCCATGCCGCGCCCAACTCCGGCAGGGAGGCGTGATCCTGCCAGGTGACGTTGTATTCCGACTGGGCAATGTTCTTCTGCACGGATGACCACCAGTCCTTGGGCACGTCCGCACCCGGAGCGGAGTGGGCGGGCAGAACCGCTTTGGCCGGTGCGCCCGGCACTCCGAACGCCGCACAGGCGATCAGAAACAACCCTGCGGCAAACACAACCGTCCCCACGCTGATGACTGAGTGTTTGGTCATGACAGCTACCTCTCGCCCGCTTGTGCGGCACCGGCAAAGTTCTGCCCGCCTGCGCCGCGGTTTCAATGTGCCAATAGCGACAAAATCCAGCGGATTGCCCGCGACAGTCTAGCACAGGAAGATGCTTTTTTGGGAAGGGGGTGCGGATGGATTGCCGGAATCCACTTTATGTTGGCAGGGGGGGAGATAAGGCTCGTGCAGTTTTCCGGCCAGGCGGTGGACTCTGCCCACAAAGTCCTCTCCTCCCCCGGCTGACGCTGCCCCCGGGTTGATTCCGGCCCGTCCGTGGTGTTGATATACACGTGTGACTTTGGTGCGAATGCGCCCCGAAAGGCGAGGTGTTGCCATGAAAGCGCTGCTGTTTGACGAAAAAGTCCGGGTTGACGACGTGCCCATGCCCGTGCCGGCCCCCGGCGAGGCGCTGGTGAAGGTGCTCGCCGCAGGCATTTGCAACACGGACCTGGAGATTAAACGCGGGTATATGGGTTTCCACGGCATCCTCGGGCATGAGTTCGTCGGGATTGTCGAGCATGCCTCCAATGAATTCCTGATGGGCAAGCGGGTGGTGGGCGAAATCAACTGCGTGTGCCATGAATGCGACTGGTGCCGCATGGAAATGCCGCACCACTGCGCCAACCGGAGCGTCCTCGGCATTGCGGGGCGCAACGGCGCCTTTGCCGAGTACGTGGTTCTGCCCGAGGAAAACCTGCATCTGGTGCCCGGAAACATCCGCGACGATGTGGCGGTGTTCACCGAACCGCTGGCCGCCGCCTTCCGGATCACAGAGCAGATTCTGGTGGAGCCGGACGACCGGGTGATTGTGCTCGGCGACGGCAAATTGGGGCAGTTGGCGGCGCAGGTGCTGCATTTGGCCACCAAGAATCTGGTCTGCGCGGGCCGGCATGCGTGGAAGCTGGAGTTGCTCTCGCAGTTGGGCATCGCCACGGCGCTGGACGAGGATCCGCTGGAGCCGGGCGCCGACATCGTGGTGGAGGCGACCGGCCGGGTGGAGGGTCTTGCCCGGGCGCTGGAGTTGGTGCGCCCCGAAGGGACCGTCGTGCTCAAGTCCACCGCGGCGGGCATGACACCGCTGCGCTTTGCGGCGCCGGTGATCAACGAGATACGCATTTTGGGTTCGCGCTGCGGCCCGTTCCGTCCGGCGCTGGAGGCGCTGGCGCTGGGCACGGTGGAAGTGCGCCCCATGATTTCGGAATCCTATGAACTCGCCGACGGCGTCCAGGCCATGGCGCGCGCCGAAGATCCCGGCGTGATGAAAGTGCTGCTGCACATGTGACTGTCGGTCCGATGGCGACACAAAGAAGGAGAATCCCCATGGAAGTAGGCATGTTGACGGTTCCGTTTGCGGACGATCCGCTGGAACTCGTGCTCGATTTCGCCGAGGCGACCGCGATTTCCGCGCTGGAGATTGCGACCCATCCGGGCAGCCGCCATGTTGACCCGGCAAAAATGGACAGGGCCGGGGCGAAAGAGCTGCGCAAATCCTGTGAGAAGCGGCTACTGCGCATCAGCGCGCTGGCCTATTACACCTGCGACCTGACCCATCCCAAGAAGGTCAAGGCAACGCAGGAAACGGCCAAGAAAGTCATCGACAGCGCGAAGCTGTTGAACGTGGAAACAGTATGCATGCTGACGGGCTTTGCCGCGCCGGGCATGACCAAGATGGAGACCATACAGCAGGTGCTCCCGGGGGCGTTCAAGCCGATTCTCGCCCATGCGCGCAAGCGCGGGGTGAACATTGCCCTGGAGAACTGGTACGCGACCTGCCTGCAGGGGCTCGACACCTTTGAGGCAATGTTCGCGGCGATTCCGGACGGGAATTTCGGGCTCAATTATGACCCGTCGCATCTGGTCCACCAGGAATGCGACCACCTGCTTCCAGTCACGCAGTTCCGTGATCGCATCTTCCACACCCACGCCAAGGACGTGCTGATCGACCGCGCGAAACGCGCGCGGACGGGGGTGTACGGAGAGGGCTGGTGGCGCTACGTGCTGCCCGGCTTCGGCCAGATTAACTGGGGCGAGTTTGTCAGCCACCTGCGCATGAACGGCTATGACGGCGTGCTGAGCATCGAGCACGAGGACGCCGCGCAGGGACGCGAAGAGGGTTTTGCGCGTGGCGCGTGGCATCTGGAACAGTTCTGCTGATTAACCGGGCAGGCGCACACGTTTTCGGCCCCCATGACAATCCTGAAGGCGGAATATGGACTTTATGGACGGCATGGACGGCATGGACGGCATCCGACGGGTGATTCGCTTTTATGTCCATTTAGTCCATATCGTCCATAAAGTCCATAGAGTCCATGCATTTGGAGAATCCCGCGAAAGGAGGCTGGCGCATGAGTGAAGCCGCATTCACGGCCGCTCCGTTGATTTCCGTGGAACACCTCTTCAAAAGCTATGACGGCCCGCCTGTCCTCAGGGACATCAACCTCGCCATCGGGGAGGGTGATCTGGTGTTCGTCATCGGGCCTTCGGGCTGCGGCAAGACCACGCTGCTGCGCTGCCTGAACTGCCTTGAAATACTGGACTCGGGCCGCATCACCGTCGCGGGCGAGACGCTGGAACGGGCAAACCGGCACGACCGTCCCGACCACGCCTTCCACGAGAGCGCGCACCGGCTGCGCGCGGAGGTGGGCATGGTCTTCCAGTCGCTCAACCTGTTTCCGCACAAGACCATCCAGGAGAACGTCATGCTCGCGCCGATGGTCGTGAAGAAGGAGCCCCGCGACATGGCGGAGGCCAATGCGTTGCGCCTGCTGGAAAAAGTCGGCCTGCTAAGGCACAAAGACCGTTACCCCCACCACCTGTCCGGCGGGCAGCAGCAGCGCGCGGCCATCGCGCGGGCGCTGGCCATGAACCCCAGGGTAATGCTCTACGACGAGCCGACCTCGGCCCTCGATCCGGAACTGGTGGACGAGGTGCTGGAGGTGATGCGCGGCCTGGACCGGGACGGGATGACGCAGGTCATCGTGACGCACGAAATGAGTTTTGCACGCAACGCCTCGGACTACATCATCTACATGGAGCACGGCGGGATTGTCGAGATTTCGGACGGGGACAGGATTTTCATGGAGCCGAAGGACGAGCGCACACGGCGCTTCCTTCGTCCGTACGTGGGGCGCGATCTCCAATGAACAGGAAACGCCTCTTTCAAATCACTGTGTCCATTGCCATCCTCCTTTTCGGTTGCTGCATGGGGCAATTTCAGGCAGCGGCGCAGGAACCGGCCGCAAAAGACACCGCAACACATGCCGACGCCGATTCTTCCCAGGGGAAGACCGTGCCCGCCGGGGCCGGCACGTTGCGCTACGGGGCGGACTTGGAGGGCGGACTGCCCTACATGTTCGAGGACTGGCGCAATCCGGGTCAATTGATCGGCTTTGAGGTGGAATTGATCGAGGCCGTCGCCAGGGAACTTGGCCGCAGGCCCGTGATGATCCAGAACGACTGGGACAAGCTGATTCCCGGCCTTTCGCGTGACCTTTATGACATGGCCACCGAGGGCCAGGAAATCACCCCGGAGCACGAGGAAGCGGTGCTGTTCTCCGCGCCTTACTACGTGACAGGCCTCCAGTTGTGCGTGCGCAAGAATGAGTTTCTCGTCAACACCGTTCAGGACTGCAAGGGCAGGGTGGTGGGCACGCTCAAGGAATCGCAGGCCTTCCACCTGCTGACCGCGCTGGGGGGCGTGGACATCCGCGCCTATCCGACCGAGGTGAACGGATTTGACGACCTGGCAAACGGTCGGCTCAACGCGGTGCTGTTCGATGCGCCGGTCGCATTGTACTACGGCGGGCCGAGGCCCGAGGTAAAGTTCATCAAGCCTGAGATCAGCCGCATCGCCTACGGCTTTGCCTTCTCCAAGGACAAGAAGGAACTCTTGGATCAGGTCAACATGGTGTTGATGAAGATGCGCCAAAAGGGCGAATTGCATCGCATCCTCGGCCGCTGGAATCTCTGGAACCAGGCCACGGCCAATGAATTCCAGGATTTCACCACTGCCACGACCGAGCCGGTCATGTATGATGCGTGGGTGAGGCACATCCAGCCGCGGACGGGTCTTGGGCAGCGCATAAGCCGTTACATCGGCTTCTTGCCGATCCTTTGCAAGGGCGCCCTGCTCACGCTGGAAGTGTCCATGCTTGCCATGCTGCTGGCCGTGGTGTGCGGGTTCTTCCTTGCAACCGTCCGCGTGTACGCCCCGCGTCCTTTGGGCATTCTGGCCACCGTCTATATTGAGATCGTTCGCGGTACCCCCGTGCTGATTCAGTTGTTCTTCATCTTCTACGGCCTGCCCGCGCTGGGCATACGTTTTTCGCCGTTCTGGGCGGGCGTGGTGGGGCTGGGCCTCAACTATGCCGCCTATGAGGCGGAGAACTACCGCGCCGGATTTCTCGCCGTGCCCCAAGCGCAGATGGAGGCGGCGCTGGCCCTCGCCATGACAAGGGGACAGGCGATTCGCCACGTCATCGCGCCGCAGGCATTCCGCGTGGTGCTGCCGCCGGTGACCAACGACTTCATCTCGCTGCTGAAGGACTCGTCGCTGGTGTCGGTGATCACCATGGTCGAACTGACCAAGACCTACAGCATGCTTGCGACAACCTACTATGACTACTTTGGCACCGGCATCCTGGTGGCCGCCATGTATCTGTTGATCGGCCTGCCCTTCGTGCGGCTGGCCCGGTGGACGGAACGGCGTCTTGCTGTCGCGCACCCGCAGCACCGCCGCTAATCCGCGCCGACTGTAGAAGAGGCTTCCAGCCTCTTTCCGCCAAAGCCTCTTGCGCGCCGTCGCGCGCAAGAAACGCGGGCAAGGATGCCGCGTCTGCGAAGCACAGGGTTACTTCTTCTTTTGCACCGTGATGGTGAGCACGCCCTTGTCGTAGTGGGACTTCAGGCTGCCACTGTCCACCGGCTCGGGCAGGGTCATGGTGCGCTCATACCGGCCCATGTGGCGTTCGGTGCGCAGCATGGTGCCGGGCGTTTTGTTCGAGACTTCGCCGTTCCGCTCCGCGCGAATCGTCAACTGCTGCCCTTCGATGGACACGTCTATCTTCGACTCATCCGTTCCGGGAAGGTCCACGCGCACCTGGTATTCCTTGTCATTCTCCGTCATGTCCATGCTTGGCGTCGCCGAGAATCCGTTCATCAGCGGGCTGAACTGGGGACTTGCGCCCATGCGTCCAAACGCATTGTTGAACATTGCGTCCATGCGTTCCTGCATTTCACGCATTTCCTTAAAGGGGTCCCATTGCCCGGGGTTGAAGGGGGCAGCCGGGTCCGTTTGCACCTGCGCCGTGCCGCCCGGCTTCGCCGGGGTGGGCGGATTGATCAAGTGCCATCCGCCGGGAGTGCTTGCGGCAGCCTCGATGGACGACGGCGGTGTGCCGCCGCCGGGTCTGAACGCCAGGTACGCAATGGTCGCCGTCTGGGCAATCATCCCCACCACCATCGCAATCACCAGCGCGGTGATCCATTTGGCCGTCCTGCCAGTTGTTTTGTCTTCCATCGTTCGCTCCTCCACCGAACGGAACTATCCGAACGCCGGGAGCCCGTCCGGTCATGGTTCTAATTCGTTAAGAAGAACGCAATGCGAACGTCCCGCTTGGGACAACCCTTCACCCTTCAAACTTCCTCACCCGCCCTTGCGGGCGCGGAGGACGTAGAAGGCCTTGGATCCGCTTAGCACAAGACTGGTCCGGCCGTCACCGTCGAGGTCGCCGCGCAGTTCGACACGCTGGACGGGGCCGGGCAGTTGGATTATCTGGTGGGGATCGGGCCGGATGCCCGAGGGCACGGAGACCCAAACGGCGAGCTTGTCGGGAGCCACGGCGCACAGCAGATCGGTGCGGTCATTGCCGTTGAACTCGTCGAGGACCAGATGGCGCACGGGCGGGCCGCCCGGATCGGCCAGGAACCATGCCACGGGCACCTGCAACGGGATGACCACAGAGGGAACGGGGGAATAGCGGCCCGAGGCGGGATCAAAGAGGTGCACCGTGAGCCGGACGGACCAGTATCCCTCCGTGAGCGCCCGCGTCACGGCGCCGACCGTGGGCACCGGCGCGGCGGCGTTCCAGAGCAGCAGGTCCGCATAGCCGTCGCCATTGAAGTCGGGCACGTTCGTGGCGCAGGGAATGGCCATGCCCGGATAGCGCTGGGGGCTGGAGAGTTTAAGTTCGCGGCCGTGTCCCGCCACCGGCGGCAGCGCGCGGCGCACACGCACCAGCGTCTCCCGTGCGCCGTCGGGGTCGTAGGCAAAGAACACGCGCTCGTCGTCCATTTGCGCCGTGGGATGCAGCCGGAACCAGGGCCAGGATTCGGGCGGATCCTTCTTGGCGGCGACGGCCGCCTGCGCGGCACTGCCGCCAGACTGCGGCGTGCCGGCAGCGTCGGGGGGCGCAAGCCCCTCGGGAAGGTCGGGCACGAAGGCGGCCGTCTGGATGATGCGCAACTCCAGCGCGCCGGGCGATCCCTGTCTGGGCGGCTGGACGGGCAGCGCGCTGAAGGGCTGGCCAAAACTGACGCGATGCGCGGCGTCCAGGCCTATGGGATGGCTTTCGACCAGCTCGCCCGAGGGCGCGCGCAGTTCCAGATTCTCCGCCGCGGGCAGGACAATGAGCGGACGTCCCCCGCGCGCGACAACCAGCACATGGGGATAGGGCCGCGGCGCGGCGGCGGACAACTGGCTGTGTGCGGTAAAGAGGACCTGCGGTTCGCGGGAGGCCGCGGGTTCCATGCTGTATTTGAGCACCCGGTCCCCGGCGACGGCAATCAGTTCCGGCTGGCCGTCGCCGTCGATGTCGTCGATGTCCACGGCGGAACACTCAGGGTCAAGTTGGACCGACAGGGTCTCCTCCGCATAGGCGCCGGGATAGACAGCCAGCCGGTGACCGTCGATCACCACCAAATCCACGCCGCCCCGTCCATCCGCCTCGGCAAAGAAGCACTGCGCGTCGGGCTGCTCCACCGGTATGGTCTGCACGGAGAACAGCGCGCCGCAGCAGAGACCGCATGCGGCGACAATGAGGGGGGTCATGGCGTGCCCCCCTTTCCCGGAACGGCAAAATGGACCACGACCGTCCGCCCCGTCTTGGCGGGGGTTGGCGAGGTCTCGCGCGTCTCGATGATGTCCGAGCAACCGTCGCCGTTGACATCCGTCACGGCAAACTCAGAAGCGGGATCGATGGGAACCTCGGTGTCGGGCGTATGAAAAAAGGCCCCCCCGTGCGCCAGCCAGACGGCCACCCGGTCCGCCCGGTCACGCACGGCGATGTCGCGGTGGCCGTCACCGTCAAAATCCCCAGAGACATTGACCAGCGTGCCCGACTGGTACCGGACGTACATGGGAGGCATGCGCCACGGCGGGGCTTCAAGCGCGATGTCCACCTGAAACTCCACGGCGGGTGTCTGCGCGAAGCCGCCGGGCTGCTGCAGATAAACGCGCACGGTGTGGCCGATGGAGGCGCGGGCCATGAAACGCTCCACCACCTCGCGCGTGCCACCCTCGAACAGGCTGGTCGATTCCGTGACCATGTCCGCCAGTCCGTCGCCGTCAAAATCGACAAAGGGCGTCTGCGGCAGATAACGGTCCAGGGCCGCGGCGCGGCGCACGTCAAAGGTCTTGCCGCCGTCCAGGCTGGCCCAGGTCTCGACCATGGAAAAGCTCACGGTGCGGCCCGTTGAATCGACGCGCTTGCAGCCGGCCAGGTCGAGGATTTCGTCCCCGTTGAGCCGGCAGGGCCGCACATGATCTGGAACGGGGACACTGCGCACGACGGAGGGCGCCTCCGCCCGGCATTCGCCGTCCTTGACGAAGAGCATGCGGGACTCCCGTTGAAACACGAACTGCCCCGTCTGCGCCGGGTCGCGAAAGACCACCGACAGGGACGGCCCGTCAACCATAAGATCGCAGGCCATCTGCCTGGCTGGAAAGGCCAGCGCACGCCGCGATTTGGGCCAAAGGGGCTGCTGCGGGACCTGAATATAGCGCAGTTCGGGCAGGATGCCGGTCAGTTGCGCCGCCTTCACATAGCCGTCTCCGCGCAGGGTGAAGACCGTAATTGCGTGCTCATCCACGGCGACGAGTTCGGGCTGGTGGTCACCGTCGATATCATGCAGGAACCGGCCCAGCCCGGTTTTGGGCGCGTTCTCGTCGACGGGCCAGTCCAGAGCCTGGTCCAATTCCACGGCAAACGCCCCGTCCTTCCAATGCAGCACGGCCAGCCTTCCCTCCCTGATGCAGAAGAGTCGCCCGTTGTCCACGTCCAACAAAGCGCCGATGGCCTCCAGAGGCAGGGAATGGCGCTGTTCCGGGAGGAAGCGGCCGTCCCGCTGCATCCACAGGGCATTGTCGAACACCAGGTCGGGCAGCCCGTCGCCGTCCATGTCCGTCTGCCGGCAGTTCATGGAGGGCTGCGTCGTGAGATACGGGACGGGGCCCGCATGAAGCCCCGGCATTTCCTGCGGCTGGAAGGTGATTGCCCCCGCCGCGAGGCAGGCAACCACCAGAAAAGTCATGCGGTGAAATTCCTTCGATGGAGCACCAGCACGGCCAGCGCCAGGGCCGGAAGGGCCGTGCAGACCGACACGCCTGCACACCACCCGGCCATGGGCCACCAGGCCGCGTCAAGACCGTCGCAGCGGTTGACAAACACCTGCCAGGGGGTCTCCAGATAGGTGGTGAACACGTAGGCGTCGATGCCCAGCGGGTGCTTGATCATGTCCATGACCAGCCAAAGGCCCACCGTCACCGTCACGGCGGTGCCCGAACTGCGCGCGCACACGGAGGCAAGGAGCGCGCAGGAAACACCGGCCAGCATGGGCAGCAGGCTGAGCGCGGCGCCGATGGCATAGGCCTGGGCCATGGACTCACTGGTGTGCACCAGTTCGCCGCCGAAGGCCACCCCGTGCAGTTCGCCCAGCGCCCAGGCAATGCCCCAGGTTCCGGCGGCGGTAATCCCCGTGAGCAGTACGGCATAGCTGGCCCCGGCGAGGAACTTTGCCAGCAGGTACTCGCTGCGCCGTATGGGCCGGACCAGGAAGAGGCGTATGGCCCCGCCCCCAATCTCCTGCGCGATCAGGGAGGCGCTCCCCGCCAGGAGCAGCAGAAAACCGAGCAGATTGAGCGTGGCCGGGGTTACCAGGGCGATAAAGTCGTAATCGCTGCGCCCGTCGCGCACAATGGGGTGCATGAGCGGAGCGACCCCCAGCGTGGCCAGCAGCACAACGGGCCCCGCCCATGCCTGCCGGAGCCGGACACCCTTGAGCAGTTCGGCCACGTAGGCTCGCAGTATCCGCGCTATCATGGTTCAGTGACCCTCAGGAAGTAGTCTTCCAGCGTGCGGCGGTGGGGCACCACGCCCGAAACGCGGAAGCCCCGGCCCACGAGCAATGCGGCAAGCTCATCGGATTTCGGTCCGTCCAGGTGGACGTGCAGCCCCCCCGGCCTGGCATCCACCGAAAGGACCCAGCCGAGTTCGGCGAGCAGCACTTCGGCCTCCCCGGGCCGGTCCACCAGCAGGTCCACCTCGGCCAAATCCCAGGAAAGCAGCGTCTCCTTCTCCTCGCAGGCGACCAGTCCGCCCTCGTTGAGGATGGCCACACGGTCGCACAGCGCCTCCACCTCCTGCATCTGGTGGCTGGAAAACACGATGGTCACGCCCGCCTCGTCGCACAGGCGGCGCAGAAAGCGCAGCGTGTCCCGGGTGCCCTCGACATCGAGCCCGGATGTGGGCTCGTCCAGGATGAGCAGTTCTGGCTCGGTGAGAATGGCCTGGGCGATGCCGAGCCGCTGGCGCATCCCCACCGACAGCGCGCCCACATGCTTGCGGGCGGCATGGGTCAGACCGGTGCGCGCCATGATCGTCTCCACCGACGCGTCCGACCCGGCCAGCAACGTGTGGATCTTGAGCACGCGCCGCACAGAAAGGTATTCGGGGAAGACGGGGCGCTCCACCAGCACGCCCATGCGGCGGGCAATGTCCACGTGGTTTCGGACAAGGTCAAGGCCAAAGACGGAGATGCGGCCCGAAGTGGGACGGATAAGACCACTGAGCATGCCGATGGTCGTGCTCTTGCCCGCGCCGTTCGGCCCGAGCAGTCCCAACACTTCGCCCTGACGGACTTCGAGGGACAAATCCCCCACCGCCACCGTGCGGCCGTACCGCTTGGTGACGTTCTCCATGACTATGCATGAATCCATGCGTGCCATTTTACCACGTGGCGGGTGCGGCGTGCAGTTTTCCACGCCGGTCGGGGAACGCGCGGCCCGAAGCCCACCCTATTCCGTTATGACCTCCGCCTCTTCCAGATGTTCGGTGTCCGTCTCATCGTTCAGGGGCTCGTCCTTGCGGTGCCAGATGCGGTAGAGCGCGGGCAGGACGAACAGCGTCAGGAAGGTGGAGGACAGGATGCCGCCGATGACCACCGTTGCCAGCGGTTTCTGCACTTCCGAGCCGGTGCCGACGGCCATTGCCATGGGGACGAAGCCGAGCGAGGCGACGAGTGCAGTCATCATGACCGGGCGCAGGCGCATGAGCGAGCCTTTCAAGACCGCCTCCCCCAGGCCCATGCCCTCGCGGCGCAGGTGGTTGATGCAGGTCACCATCACCAGTCCGTTGAGCACGGCCACGCCGGACAGGGCGATGAAGCCCACGGCCGCCGAGATGGAGAAGGGGATGCCGCGCAGCCACAGGGCGGCAATGCCGCCGCTCAGCGCCAGCGGCACGCCGCT
Source organism: Candidatus Hydrogenedentota bacterium (assembly GCA_903922535.1). The sequence continues at coordinate 405 of CAIXUF010000938.1, read as the reverse complement.
GAACACCATGAGCGCGTACTTGACCGAGTTGAAGGTGGTGAACAGGAAGAGAAAGATCATGATGAAGCAGAACGGCACAACGATCATAAGCCGTTTGCGCGCGGCGAGCAGGTTCTCGTACTGGCCGCCCCATTCGAGCCAGGTGCCGGGCGCGGGTTTCACTTCGGCGTCGATTCTCCGGCGCGCCTCGGCCACAAAGGAACCGAGGTCGCGGCCTTCCACGTTGGCCTGCACCACCAGCCTGCGCTTGCCATTCTCGCGGTTGATCTGGCCCAGTCCCTCCGCCATGGAGATCTTGGCCACGGTGCTGAGCGGCACGCTGCCGCGCAGCGCCGTGCTGGCCGTCTCGACACCGGCAAGGTGGTCTTTGGTTTCGGGGATGCTGGCGGGCAGCGGGATGGGAAG
>CAIXUF010000937.1 GCA_903922535.1 Candidatus Hydrogenedentota bacterium | reverse complement strand
TGTTCAACCTTGTTCCACTTGCTGGTGCCTGGAGGAAAATGGCAGACGGAAATCGACAGCCCGGTTTCGTTCGCCAAGCGCTGAAGGGAAAGCTTCCAAATGCGTAGGCGGTATCCATTACTGCCCCCGCCGTCGGCCGTGATGAGCAGGACGCGTGCATTCGGATACAAGCGCCGCCCTTCGTAACGCCACCAGCCGCGGATGGACGCGACGGCAAATTCGCCGGTGTCATGATCCGTGCCCACATTGACGAATCCCGTATTGCGGGCGAAGTCATACACGCCATAGGGATAGGCACGGGGAACCGCCGGGCTGGGGAAATCATGCCCGTTTGTCTTGATCGGGTTCTTCTCGGGAAGCCATTGTTTTCCGCCATTGCTGTAGTTTCCGAGCAGTTCTTTCTTTTTGGTGTCCACGGAGATGACCGGATTATCCGCCGCCAAGGCCCGCTTCACTTCCCGGTTGATGTGCCGAAACTGCGCATCGCGGTCCGGGTGGTCCTCGCCTTCTTCGTTCTTGCGGTTGCCCTGTAGGCTGTAGCCCTGCTGCCGCAGCACTTGCCCAATCTTCGCGTGGCTGACGGGATGGCCCCGCTTGCTCAAGTGCGCGGCCACGGTCCGGGTGCTCGTGCAGATCCAGCGAAGCGGAGATTCCGGATCGCCGCGCGTTTCGGGTTCGATCAATTGATCGAGCGCGGCCGTCAGCCCGGGATCGCTCTTCGTGATATGCTTGCGTCCAGCGCCGGCCCGACGAATGCGACCTTCGGGCAAGGCGATGCCTGCCTTAATCTCCGCAATGCCGTTGGTGATCGCCTTTCGAGACAATCCCGACGCCCGACTCACAATGGAGACTCCACCATACCCCCAACATTGCGCTTCGTTCGCGGCCATGATGCGCCGTGCGCGCTCATCCAATAGCGGCCACACTGCTGCGAACTTCAACTCTAATTCGGCAAATGATCCCATGCCCAAAGAATATACACATCACCTCCATAAATTGCAACTTTTATTTATTTCCAGCTCCTTAGCGCGGTTGGCCCGCTCGGCTTCGGTTTTGGCCTGGACCAATTCCGCCATCACGCGTTTCGATTCGGAGGTGTCCGAGGCCGCCCCAATGCTCTTGACGGGGTTACCCGCGGCATCCCGGATGATGACAGTAGCGTCCGACCACTGCGCGTAGGTTCCATCGCTTCTCCGCAGGCGATACTCTTCATAGAAGGGCTCGCTCTGTTGGAGTCCTTGCTGGAAAGCTTCCATCCCGCGGGCGAGGTCATCGGGGTGAACATACTTGATCCACTCGGCGAGCGTACGCGGAAACTCTCCGGGGGCGTACCCCAAGCACCCGTCAATATCGCCGAAGTATTCCGCGAGTCCTGTTCGGAGGTCCCGTTCACAAATGACGTCACTGCTGCACTGCGCGGCCAGCCGAAAACGCTCCTCGCTTGCCCGTAGCGCCTCCTCCGCCTTCTTGAGCGCGGTGATGTCCGTGGCCGCCCCGATGTTCTTGACGGGGTTCCCCGCGGCGTCCCGGATGATGACGCCACTGTCCGACCACTCCATGTAGGTTCCGTCG
>CAIXUF010000936.1 GCA_903922535.1 Candidatus Hydrogenedentota bacterium | reverse complement strand
TAACACATCGGCGCGATGATAGCGCCGTTATAGCCCAATAGCGATATGTGGCCCAACACATGTTGCCGGTTTTCCGTGCCCACGCGCACGAGCCATTCGCCGTCGCCCCCGGCCTGTTTCGACCCGAACGTCGTCTTGCCGTCGAAGTCGCCGACGTTCGTCATCAGCTCGCCCCACTGGCTCGCCAACAAATTGACCACGTTGACCCCTTCGGCGGAACCCTCCAACTGCGCCGTCTTCGGCGACAGGAAATGCACGTGCGTGTCCGCCGTGACCCAGCCTCGTTCGCGCCACGGCAGCACCTTTTCGACGGCGATCGTGATCTCCCGTGTCCCTTTGCCGACGATTACCCGCTTGCGCACGGGCCGGATCTCGAGGCCTTTGCTCACCTCGATATAGACGGCGCCCAACGGAAGGTCCATCGCGGTTTCGCCCAGAATATACGTGCACCAATGCTTTCGTTGGTTGAGGAAGTCGCAACTGTAATCCTCGAACCAGTGCGGATTCGGCAGCCGATGCCGGTCCACGGGTTGGAGGTATTCGCCGGCTTCCCCGTGCACGTGCAACTTCACCGCCACGGGCTTCTGGCTTTCCTTGTCGACGATCCGCACCCGCACCCGCTGCATCGCTGGCACAATCGGCGTCAACGGACCTGACGGCGTGCCCGATTCCATCTTCGCGGCGGGCACCGTCTTCCCGTTCGGCAAATGAAAACATGCGTCCGGATGTGCCGCGTACTCGACCACGATCTCGCTCGCCGACACCTCCGGCATCTGGTTGTTGTAGCCCTTGGCCCACGCCTCGTTCGGATAGATGAATCGCGGAACCGCCGAAATCACCTGGCCCATATCCAGTTGCACCTGTTTCAGCAAACCGTTCTCGTCCAGCGACGGATCAAACGCGACGTCGTTCGCCAACGTCAGAATCGCCTTGCGCCGCGTGCCCCACCTCAGCGGATGCGCCGACGCGTCCCCCGCCGAAATCGCCGAGATCACCACCGCCGCCGCGATGGGTTCGATGCGCAACGCCACGAGCGCCTTCCGAGGATGCGGATTCTCCCACGCCCACAGCCAATTCACCCATGGCCCGCCATCGATATTGATAGCCCGCGTCTGGCTTTGTCCCCATTGCAGCCATGGCGACTGAACCTGTTCCGACAGCGGCCGCAATGTGTATTGCTTGCGTTGTGCAACCGCTTCGAAGCAATTCTCGCCCCACGACCGCATCAGCATCCCGATCTGACGCCGCCGCCGAATCGCCACCCGCTCCTCCGATCCGTCCGCATAGCCGAACACGTAGTCCGCCGCATGTTCCGCCAGCCGCCCTTCCCCGTGATACGGACGGACAAACCCGTTTTCATCTTGCGGCGCCGGATTGAATTCCGACGTGTGCAGAAACACCAGCCACCCCGCTTTCAAGGAGTCGAGCGGAAGCGAGACGGGACGGTCCTGAACGACGACAACCTTTCCGATCTCGAACGGAATGCCCCAGCCGGTGCACGCCCCGCCCGGCGCATGCGCGCACGCCTTCCGGATCGATCCTGCGTACTTGTCCTTCGCCAATCCCTTCAGCGTCTCATTGCCCTTGAGCGGCACGGCCCTGAAACGCGAGGTCTGCGGCCCATCATGCATCTCTTTCATCCGTCAACCCTCCATTGCGGATATTGTACGGCTTTCGAGGTCAAACGCAAGAATCTTCACTTGGTTTTCAAATAGGTATCCGGCTAGAAT
>CAIXUF010000935.1 GCA_903922535.1 Candidatus Hydrogenedentota bacterium | reverse complement strand
TCTTTCAGCACGGCGTCAACGCCGCCACGGAGATACAGTTCACGCACCCGGACGGCACCGGGGTCGGCGGGGTTTTCGTAGTGCATGGCGGCGGCGGCGATCAGGGCGATGTAGCGCGGGTCCACGCCGGCCTCGACACACTGTTTGGCCGCGCCGATGATGCGGTCCTCCGGGCCCAGCTTGCGCACCGGATCGCGCGCGACGCGCTCGACCTGGTCGGCCAGGGCGCGGTTGTGATAACGCCGTTCGAGGTCGAGCCGATGCGCCTCAAGTTCGTGCCGATCCAGTCCGCGACGGCGGGCCAGCGCCTCGCAGCTTTCCGCCGTGGCGGCGGCAACCAGTTCGCGCACCTTTTCGTCGCGGATGGCCTGCCAGATGTATTCATGGCCGCGCAGTTTGCCCAGGTAGGCCGTGGCCGCATGGCTCAGATTGTGGACGAACAGCTTGCGCTCCACATAGGCGCCAAAGTTCGGGATGGGCTTGAGATGGACGATTTCCGGGATGGCCCCGCGAAACGCATCGCGATCCACCGGCAGTTCGCAGTAGGCCTCCACACAGACCAGCAGCGGGTCGGCGGCTTTCTGGGCATCGGTCATCACGGGCACCATGCGTCCGATGGACGCCTCGACAAAGCCCACTTTTGCGTCGAGCGCGGCATGGCAGGATTCGGGAAGCTGGGCGCGCACCATTTCGCGCAGAAAAGAGCCCGCGTGGATGAGATTCTCGCAGACAATGATGTCGAGTGGCGCGCCGTCTTGTTCAAAGCGCCTTTGCAGGCCCTTGGCCAGCGCGAGAACGATATAGGGCAGGGCGTTCACGCCCACGGCGGTGGAGGCAATGTCCGCCGCCGCAATTACCTCCGCAGCGGCCTCCAGGTCGCGGCCGTTGACCGCGTCGACATGCTCGACAAGAATGCGTTCCGTGGCGTCGCCGACAATGTCAATGGGGTAGGCATTGCGGGCGCGCAGGGCGTCCACCACGGGCGCGATCACGTCCACAAAGACCGTCCGGTAGCCCGATTCAAAATACAATTGTCCCAGAAAGCCGCGGCCAATGTTGCCCGCGCCAAAATGCACCGCTGTTTTCAAAGCGATTCTCCTGAAGCCCCTCCGGCCGGAGGGGGGAATAGTATATCATGCGAAAAGAACGAAAAGTTAGTCGGCACTGGGAGCGCCGGCGGGACGCCGGCTCTTCGAAGTTCAAGATCACGCGCTGCGGCTAAACCGCAAAAACAGCCAGCGGGACGCCGGCGCTCCCAGTAGCGGCTCCCAGTGCTAATCCCGCGGTTTTGCGTTCCAGAGGAAACAGGACAGGATCAGGCACAACACCGCCGAGCAGAACCAGAAGGTCATGGCGTAGGTAAAATCGTGGCTTGGCATGCCGCCCACCATAATCTTGTGTCCTTCGATAAGCCTGCCGCTGATTTTCTCCTGCATGGTGGCGCCAATGTAGCTGACCAGGCCGACCGTGCCCATGGCCACGCCACTGGCCTTCTTGGAGCAGATGTCTATGGCGATCAGGCCGCCCAGGAAGGCAATCAGGCAGCCGATGCCCATGCCGTAAATGGAGGCGCCAATCAGATGCTCAACGCGGTAGTTCGCATACACACGCAGGGTCCCCTCGGCGTCCACAACGCGGCCCCCATGCCAGTTGGGCATCCAGTCCGGCATCCAGGAGGGCGCATTCACGGTCCATTCCGGCTGCTTGGCATCCTTGACGGGGGCCACCACGGCGTTGCCGCCGGGATGCAGCCCAAGGCCGGCCAGTGCCTCAAGCATTTCAGGCTTGACTGCACCGGCGTCCACTTTGGCCAGAAGCCCCCGGTCCAGGGTGCCCATGAAGGTGGTGGGCGTCATCGCAAAGATGCCCAGACCAATGACCATGAACAGGCAGCAGACGATGGTGACAACATTGCGCTTGGACTTGAACAGCAGGTCGGAGATGAATCCGGAGGCGAAGGTGCCGAAGGTTTCAAATATCTTGGCCACGAAGAAGAGGCCGCCCACCGCCACCAGCGAGTAGTCCTTGGACTCCTGCATGTAAAGCGGCCCCCAACTGGTCATGCCGTAGCGGGTGACGTACATGGTCAGCGACGCGAAACACACGATCCAGACGTAGGGGTTGCGGAAGACTTCCCGCTGGGCGCTGCCGACGGAGTGGTCGTTCAGCGGGACGATGTCGGCATGGTCGTTGCGGTAGTCAGCCACGGCCGGCAGTCCGTAGGTGGTGGGACGGTCCGCGAGGGTCTTGTACAGGATTAACGCGATGATTGCCGCAAACGCCGCGGAAAAGAAGTAGCCGGACCGCCAGCCATACCAGGTGACGACCAGGGCGGTGCCGTAAATGCAGAACCCCTCCCCCAGGCTGTGCGAGCAGCTCCAGGCGCTGTAAAAGCGGCCGCGTTCACGGTTGCTGAACCATTGTGACAGAGACACGCCGCACACCACGGCGCCCATGGACTGGAACCAGCC
>CAIXUF010000934.1 GCA_903922535.1 Candidatus Hydrogenedentota bacterium | reverse complement strand
GGATGCCATGCTGTTGTGGAGGGGATGGTCAACCGCATACCGGCGCTTCGCAGGAAAGATCAGGTAACGGCATGTCTTTCAGCCGGTTCAGCGTTTGCCGCGCCGGGCGAGCGCTTCGCGAACCAGGCGCACCGGTTCCCAAAGCACCGCGATGGGGCGGTAGCTGAGGCGGATGGGCTCGCCCAGTTCGCGGAAGCGGTTGTTGATCGCCTCCAGCACCACGGGAACCCCATACTTCTTGTAGCCGAAGCGGCTCTGTTTGCCCGCGTTGCTGTCGTGGAAACGCCACAATATCGACCGCAGCGCCATCCACAGCGCGTTGCAGACGGTGAAGAGCGCCCGCCACACCGGCGCATCGGCATAAAACTTGAGCATGGCGTAGGTGCTGTTGTGTTCCTGCATGCGGATTTCGTCGCCGTGCTTGCCCGTGTCCCCCTTGTGGCGCACCACGGCATCGGCCACATACCGGAACCGCGCCCCCGCGCGGCCCAGCCGGATGCACAGCCAACTGTCCTCAAAGCAGTTGGGAATCTCCGGGTCAAACCCGCCAATGCTGTCGAAGAGCCCTTTGGGCACGGCCATGTTCCCCGCACCGCCCGTGTTCACCCGCCCGGGCCGGCATGGCAAACTTTTTCCCAGAAAAGTTGCCCGGCGCGGTCCGTATTGCACCGTCCCGGTCCTGTAATCCAGTACCCGGCCAATCAGGACGGTCTGTCCGTCATCGGCCGCCGCCAGGGTCTCCAGCCACCCCTCACCGGGCACCGCGTCGGAATCGATAAAAGCCAACAGATCGCCATGCGCCCCTGTGGCAGCCATGTTCCGTGCCGGACCGGGCCCGACATTGGTTGGATTCACGATCACCCGCACCCACGGGAAGCGCGCTGACAGCATGTCCGCCGTTCCGTCCGACGATGCGTCATCCAGGACAATGACCTCCGCCCCCAACCGTTGAAGACACTCGGAAGTGAGCGGGGCAAGACACTCCGCCACGTCGTCGCGGCGATCACGCGTCGCCACGATTACACTTATCCGCTGCGTTTGGCCCTGTTCTGCCGCCGAAGACACGCTCTTGTCACCCCGTAACTGCGTTTTGAACCCCGAAACCGCGCCCGTCCGCCGGGAACCCGGCGCGACCGGCCTGGATTATAACAGGCCGGAAGTCCAGGCGCGAAGGGCCTCCAAAAACGTCAAAAAGTTGACTCGTACCGCCTTATGGATTATGTTCAAGCTGTCGGTATGGGCTCCAGGAAGCCCGTTTGGGCTGGCAGAAAACAAGAATCCCCGGCTTCGCCTTCATTATGCACTTTGCGAAGGCTTGGAGAGGTGACCCATGGCTGAAACTGAATCAAACATTGAACCCATCGGCACACCGGCGGCGACCCTGCCGAAACGGCCCCTGCTGAGCATCACGCTGCTTGCCATTGTCGTCGGCTTCGCCTTCCAGGGAAACCGCGGGCTGTACGAGTCCACCGAAGGCCGCTACGCCGAGTGCGCTCGCCAGAGCATGGAACAAGGCACGCTCGATGAGCCCATTCTGAACGGTGAAAACCACTGGACCAAGCCGCCACTCACTTATTATATGATCGCCGGAGGAATGAAGGCGCTGGGCGAGAACGCCTGGGGTGCCCGCATCGGCCAATCCTTCGCGTTTGTGCTCACGGTTATCGCCGTTTATTATCTGGGCTTCCTCGTGTGGGGGGCGCAGGCCGCTTTCTATTGCGCCGTCGTTTACGGGCTGTCCCCCTTCCCCGCGGCGGCGTCGCACAGCCTGTCCACCGACACGCTGCTGACCCTGTTTGAAACCCTCACGCTGCTCGCCTTTTGGTGGGCCGTGCGCAGGAAACAGGGCTACTGCATGGTCCTGACGTGGGCGGTATTCGGGTTTGCCTTCATGACCAAGGGCTTCCCGGCACTGCTTTGCCTGATCGGTCCGGCCATTGTCTTCTTCCACCTGCGCCGACGCGGCGAGAAAGTGCCCCAGTTCTTCAATCCGCTGGGGCTGCTCGCCTTCCTGCTGATCGGCTTCTCCTGGTACGCGGAAAAGGCCTGGACCCATCCGGGCCTGATGCAGAACTGGATTTGGAAAGAGGGCATCGCCCGCAATGTGACCGACGAGGCCCACCGGAATGCCGAGTGGTACAAGCCCTTCACCATGTACCTGCCCATCGTCCTGTTCGGCATGGTGCCCTGGGTCTTCATGATTGCCGCCAGGCACCGGCACATCCCCTGGCCCAAGGGCATGTGGAAGCGCGTGACCTCTTGGCCGCATCCGGCCGAATGGCTGTTTATCGTCACCACGTTCCTCATTCCGTTTGCCGCGTTTTGCGTCGTCAGTTCGCGGCTGCCGCTCTATCTGCTGCCCCTGTTTGCGCCCATGGCCTTGGCCGTCGGCAAGGGGATCGAATGGCTCGTTTCCGAAAAACATCTGCGGCTGCGTTCCGTGATGATCGCCGCACTGGCCGTGGCAGTGCTGGTTGTGGCCGGCAAGGGACTGTTCCTCTTCAACATCCCGGCCATAGACTCCTCCAAGGACATGTCCATCCTGGCGCGGGACGCGGGACAGATTGTCGCAAAGTACACCAACCGTGACATGTATGTGCTCAAGCAGGAGGCGCTGCTGGGGTTGCAGTTCTATCTGCACACCGGCCCGGTCGTCAAGGTGGAACTCGAAGATGCGCCCGCCGTGCTCAAGAAGGCCAAGGTCGACGGCAAAAACCAGTTGGTGTTTGTGCGCAGGAAGAAACTGGAGGCGTTTGCGGAGAAGATCGACCAGCGCGTGTACAAGGTCGAGCCAATCAACGATGATTGGAGCCTGATTGTCATCACCCCGCCCGAGGCGGGGGGGCCGTCCTCCTGATATGAGCATCACTTGGGTCAGATGGGTGGACCGTTTTGTGGGGGTGCCGCTCTGTTTACTCTGCACCCTTTTCCGGCGGCTGGTGAACCGCCTTTCGCAGCCGGATAACGATGCGCCCATCCGGCGCCTGCTTTTTCTCAAACCCGCCGAACAGGGTGCCACCGTGCTCGCGGTGCCCGCCTTCAAGATGGCCATAAAGCGTCTTGGCAGGGAAAATGTGTTCATCTGTGTCTTTGCCCGAAACCGGGAGATTCTCGACATTCTCAGCCTCATCCCGCCGGAAAACATCCTCGTTATTCGCGATAACAGCATTTTATTGTTTGTTTTTGACGTTTTTCGAATGCTTTTGGGCGTCCGTCGGTCCAGCATTGACACGGTCGTCGACTTTGAGTCCTTCGCGCGGTTCACGGCGCTGCTGACCTTCCTCACCGGCGCGTCGCGCCGCGTGGGCTGGCACCGTTTCGCCAGTGAGGGCATGTACCGGGGCAATCTGTTCACCCACCGCTTCCAGTACAACCCCTACCTGTCCACGGCGCAGTCCTATTTGGCGCTTACCGAAGCCAGTTGGATGGATCCGGCCGTGGTGCCCATGGCCAAGGCCCCGGCACCGGTCATTGCGCCGGACTATCAGCCGCCCGCCTATCGCCCCACCCCCGAAGAACTGTCCCGTGTGCGGGCCCTGCTGGAAGAGGGGGGGATTGTCGGCAACGCTGTCCGTCCACGGCTCGTACTGAACCCCAAGTTCCTTGACGAACTGCCCGTGCGCCAGTGGTCCGAGGCCAATTTTGCCAGCGTGGCCCGCCAGTTTCTGGATGCCTTTCCTGAAGGCAGCATTGTTGTGGTGGGACTGCCCATTGAGGAACGCGCTGCCGGAGTCTTCTGCGCGGAACTGGGCGGCAAAAGGGTCTTGAACCTCGCAGGCAAGATCAATCTGCGCGAACTGGTCACCCTGTTGGGCCTGTGCGACGCGCTGCTCAGCTCGGACAGCGGCCCGGCCCATTTTGCCGCGCTGACCGACACCCGTGTCTACGTCCTCTTCGGCCCCGAGACGCCCGTGCTCTTCGCCCCGCTCACCCCCCGCACGCGCGTGTTCCACGCCGGGCTTGCGTGCAGCCCTTGTTTCAACGCATCCAACTACCGCCTCTCCACCTGCCTCGACAACCAATGCATGAAGGCAATCACGCCCGACTCCGTGTTCGAGGCCATCCGCCGGGATTTCAGTTAACCCAGGGCACTACCGGCCGTCGCCCGTTGACACAGCATCCCTCCCACCTACTCTGTCGAAGCTGTCAGTATCCCAACCCGCCAAGAATCTCATTCGCAGTCTTGGCGGGCGGCTTTCCATGGTAATCCATCAGCGCGTCGCAGCGGTTTGTAAAGCACCCGTCCACACCAAACCACGTCATCAACCGGAACTGCCACCTTTCATCAAGGGTGTAGGCATGCACGATCAGCCCGTGCCGGTGGGCGCTGCCCACGTGCCAGGGCCAGCAGAGTGTCCCCGCCGGTCCAATGCCCGCCCCAATTTGGACGGCCCTGTCCAGCATCGGCCCCCAACCGCCCTCCTTCTTCAACACTTCGGACTCAACCAGGTAAATGCGCGGCACTTTAGGGGCCAGTTCGCCCAGTTTTACGAGGCTGTCCGAATGAAAGGATTGAAAGATGACCGGCGGCAGCCCGCCACCGCCGTCCTCCAGCCAGCCCTTGTCCCGCAACACCGCCACCAGGCCCTTCTCGACACCGGGGTAATGATCCGGTGATTTGGTCTCGATGTACACCGGATGTTTTCCGCCCTTTGCCCCGGCAATGTCCAGAATCTCGGCCAGCGTCAGAATCTTCTGGCCCACGTACCCCTTCCTTGCCCGATCCGGAAACTTCCGGTTGAACCAGGAACCGGCGTCCAACTGTTTGAGTTCGGCCAAAGTAAACTCGGACAGGTCCTGCTTTTCCCGGCCGGGAAAGATCTCGGCGGCATTCGTGGTGCGTTCGGGCGTGTCGTCGTGCATGGCCACCACCACCCCGTCCTTGGTGCGGTGGACGTCCATCTCCAGATAGTCGGCACCCAAGTCCCGCGCCAGCTCATACGAGGGTTGCGTCTCCTCCGGCGCCCAATAGGACGCGCCGCGGTGGGCGATCACCAGTTGGCGCGGCACGGGGGGATTGGCCGCGTCCAAGGCGCACAGGGGCAACGCCACCCAGCCCAGCCAGGCGATTAGGATGGCTAGCACCAGTGCGTTCAGAACTCCCAGCAAAATCTTTTTCCAGCGTGCCATGGTTTGTTTCCATTCTGATCCCGCGACCCAAGAGTGTGTGCGTCGTTAGAATACCGGATCATGCCCCCGCTGGCAAACAGACACACAAGGAGAAGACCTTTCCGGGGGCATCCCGGTCTCGGATGCCCCCGAAATGGGTCACATCAGGTCATGACAGACCCGACTTCTGGCGCCGGGTCGCTGCGGCGAGAGTGCTCGCCGCCAGCAGCAACACAAACAAGTCGCTGCCTTTGCTGGACGACGCGGTGTCTTCAAGCGTTCCACCGTTGCACCCAAAGATGCCGGTTTTCTTCTTGCCTTTGCTGATCACGAATGAGACCGCGCTACCGGGTGCGGCCATCATGCCCGCCGCCGGGGTTTGGAACATCACCTGGCCCTTCGGGATCTCCGTGCTGAAGTCTTCCGTGACGTCACCCACAGTCAGGCCTGCGGCGGTGATGGCGGCTTCAGCGGCGCTTTTGTCCAAGCCGGCGAGGCTTGGAACTGTCGCCGATTCCGGCTGAGAACCCTTGGAGAGCACGAAACTTACAGCGGAACCGGGGGCGACACTCGCACCGGAGGCCGGGGCCTGGCTGATGACCGTGCCTGCGGCCACCGTCGCGCTATAGGCTTCCGTCACCGCGCCCACCGTCAACCCGGCCGCGACAATCGCGGACTGGGCTGCCGTTTGCGTCATGTCCACGACGTTGGGCACACCCACGGGTTGCGGACCCTTGGATACGGTGAAGTTCACGGCAGCACCGGGTACGACGTTCGTGCCCGCGAGCGGGTCCTGACTGATGACCATTCCTGCCGCCGCCGTCGCGCTATACGCTTCCGTCACCGTGCCGATGGTCAAACCGGCACGGATGATGGCGGCTTCAGCCGCGGCGCGGGCCATGCCTGTCAGATTCAGAACGCCTGCCGGTTGAGGACCCTTGGACACCACCAGGGCGACGGCGGTGCCGTGGGTCACGCTTGCTCCCGGCGCTGGATTCTGGCTAATGACCACGCCTGCGGTCACCGTCGCGCTGTAGGCTTCCGTTACCGCACCAACCGTCAACCCGGCACCGGTAATCGTGGACCGGGCCGCTGTTTGCGCCATGCCCACGACATTGGGTATGGACACCGGGGCGGGGCCGGAAGACACCACCAGGCTCACGGAACTGCCCGCCGCCACACTTGCGCCGAAAGCCGGGGCTTGATCGATTACCTGGCCTTCGGGGACCGTAGCACTGGCCTCCTGCGTCACCGTTCCCACCGTCAGTCCGGCACCGGTAATCATGGACTGGGCCGCCGTCTGCGTTTGACCCACCACGTTTGGCACGGCAATCTGGGCAGGGCCCGTGGACACAACGAGGCTCACGGAACTGCCCAGCGTCACACTTGTGCCGGAGGCCGGGTCTTGGCTGATGACCTGGCCCGCCGGGACGGAGGCATGAGACTGCACGGTCACCGTTCCCATGGCAAGACCCGCGCCGACAATGGCGCTTTGGGCGGCTGCCTGTGCCAGTCCAACCATATTGGGAACCGCCACCAATTGCGGCGGTTCTCCCTCGCCTTCACCTTCGCCTTCCTCGGGATGGCCGATGGTGTTGAAAACATCATTGGTGGCTATGGCGGAATTCTGGTCAAAGATGATCGAGGCGGAATTGGTGATGCGTGCGCCGTCGGCCACGCCTTCCTTGGGCCAAATGGTGAACGCCACGCGCCCCTCGCCGCGGTGCGTGTCGTCGTTTGGCGGGAGGAACCCGGCACGCGCATCTTCGGGCAAATCGGAGGTTTCCGGGTCAAGCGTTCGGAAGGTCCACCTGGCTTCGCCCGACACCGGGTTGATTTCCGCCCTTACATCCACCCACCACTCCTTGTTGACATCGCTCCGGTAATCGGCGACCGTCTCGCGCGTGTCCAGAACGTTGGCATCGGGCGGCAACTCGGCGGAATAGGTCCCCCACTGGATGTCCGTCAGGCGGAAAGTGGACCAGTCCAAGTCGTTGCTGAGCATGTCGCGCACGACAACCTCCTGCGCGGGGGCCGAAGCCTCGGGCTTGTTCTCAAACAGGATTGTGTAGGAAAGCGGCTCGCCCCGCGCGATCC
>CAIXUF010000933.1 GCA_903922535.1 Candidatus Hydrogenedentota bacterium | reverse complement strand
TCGGGCAGGAAAGATTCGCCTCAATGGCGTCGGCGCCGCCCTCGCGCTCCAGCCGTTCCGCCAGTTGCCCGTATTCGTCCGGCGTGTGGCCGTAGATGTTGGCGATGATTGTGCAGCCCCGCTTGCGCAGCCAGGGCAGTTTTTCGGAAAGATATACTTCAATGCCCACATTCTGCAGGCCGATGGCGTTGAGCATGCCCGCGGGCGTCTCCACGAGACGCGGCGGCGGGTTGCCCGCGCGCGGCTTGAGGGACAAGCTCTTGACCGTGACCGCGCCCAGGCGCGAAATGTCGAAGTAGCGGTCATATTCCTGGCCGTAGCCAAAGGTCCCCGACCCCACCGTCACGGGATTCTTCATCACCAGCCCGCCGATATTGACCTGAAGATTGACGCTCATGGCCGGGCTCCCGAGCGGGCGCGCTGTGCGGTCCAGTCGATGATATTGGTGTCGAACACGGGCCCGTCGGCGCAGACGCGAACCATGCGCTCTGCCTCGATCTCCACATTGGCCTCGACGACACAACCCATGCACACGCCGTCGCCGCAGGCCATGAACGCCTCCAGCGACGCATAACACGGGACCCCGCAGGCCAAGCAGACCTCATGCACCGCATACATCATGGGCATCGGGCCGCAGGCGTAGACTACCGCGCCCGGACCCGGCGCCAATTCGGCGAGGGCTTCCGACGCAAAGCCTTTCCGGCCGGCCGAACCGTCGTCGGTGGCCAGCGTCACCCGGCACCCCATGCGTTTGAAGTCCTTCTCGCACATGATCAGGGAATCATTGCGCGCCGCAAGCACCACCTCGGGCACGCGCCCGGTCCTGCTGATAATGGCCTCGGCCAATCCGGGGAACGGTGCCACGCCGATGCCGCCGGCCACGAGAATGGGCCGCTCCCAGGCCGCATTCACGGGGAAGGGCTTTCCCAGCGGGCCCTGCACGCTGACGGACTGCCCCGCGGCAAGGGTTGAAAGCAGCCGTGTGCCCTCGCCCTCCACCTTGTAGAGCAGCGAAATGCCGTCGGCGAAAATGCGCTCGATCGACATCGGCCGCCGCAGGAAGGGATGGAACCCAGGCCGCACTTCAATCATGCAGAACTGGCCGGGAGCCGCCTCCGCCGCGATTTGCGGCGCGCGCAAAGCCATCCGGTAATGGCCCCGGCCGGCCTCCTGATGGGCGGTAATTTTGCAGTCAACCACGTGGGGCATCGCTTATTTCCTGGTGTCCATGTTGAGCTGGGTGCGCAGCATCTCAACACCCGTGCGCAGCCGTTCAGCCATTGCCTCGCCAACCCCGTCCACCTCCACCAGTTGCTCCTTCGTCGCCGTGAGAATGCCCGGCAGCGAACCGAAGGTCTCAATCAGGTTGTGGATGACGGTGTCCGAAAAACGGGCGCCGATGGTGATCAGCACCCGGAATCCCCGCGGCGAAAGCTTGGTTTCAAGCACGCGTGCGCCCGAACCGCAGCCCAGCGCCTGCGCAATCAGCCCCGAATTGAGCATGTCGTCGCTGTCCAGGCCGCGAATGCGGTCGATGACCGCCTCTTCGGACCGGTCCCGCGCATAGTCACGCACCACAAGCCGGGCCTCCTCGAAGGGCCTGCGCAGCTCGTTCACCTGAAGCGTCATCAGACGCCCCTCCTCGCCCAGTTCCTCCACAAGCGGGATGACCTCGCGGCGCATGATGCGCTCCGCCATCTCGCGGCGCTGGAGCACGCGGCACACGTCCACCACGGTCACCCAGCCGCCGAGTTCGCGGATGGTCAGGTCCTTGAGCGTCTGCTGCAGGATGGCCACATACTTCTCCAGGGTCTGGATGGCCTGGGTGGCCTTGTTGACCGATGCCTGCACCGTTCTCACCAGGTGCCTGCGCCCGTGGCAGAACACCGTCACCGCGGCGCGGCGCTGCGAAACGGTGATTACCGTGCACTTGGCGCGGAAAGACATGCGCTGCGCGACGCGGTGGCGCGTGCCGGTTTCACCTGAGGGAAAGCCCGTGGCAGGCCGCAGGTAGCGGTTCGCATAATGGATGCGCGTGCCCTTTTCGTCCAGGATTATCGCGCCGTCCATTTTGGAAAGCTCATAGATAAGCTGCGGCGTCGCCTCGGCGCTCAGCGCCACACCGCCCTCGGACAGGCGGGCAAGCTTGCCCACGTCGCCAAAGCAAAGCAGCGCGCCCGTGCCCGCCTGGAGCACCATGGACAGCGCCTCGCGAACGTGCGTTCCCGGGGCCACCATGCGGATCGCGGCATGAAGGGCCTCTTCCTCGCTGACAATCTTCTTCGGCATCTTATCCCTCCAGTCCCAACTGTATGGCCTCGGTCAGCCGCGCGACCGCCAGCGCCCCGGCGCCCGAAGGCGCGTCGGCGGCGCAGCCGCGCGGCAGCATGCATGATTCAAACCCAAACTTGGCCGCCTCCGCCGCGCGCTGCCGCGCCGCGTCCACGGCCCGAACTTCTCCGGCAAGGCCCACCTCGCCGAAAACCGCCATGCCCTCGCGCACCGGCCGCTCCATGCAGCTCGACGCGACGGCCAGCGCCACCGCCAAATCGGAGGCGGGCTCG
>CAIXUF010000932.1 GCA_903922535.1 Candidatus Hydrogenedentota bacterium | reverse complement strand
TGCATGGTGCCGGCCAGCAGGTCGTCCACGTAACAGGGGAAATAGGGGTCGTTCATAGTCTGAATTGCGGTTCGGCGTAAGGCAGTCCAACAAAATCGAACACGTCCTTTTCCGACGTGACCCGGTGCATCTCCTCGTCGCGTGAAAACCCTTCCCCATAGGGATTCCACTTCCAGCCTTTGACTTTGGCCGCGCTGGCAATGCGGATATTGCTCTCGCCGGGGCCAGTGCGGCACACCAGGTAATTCCACCAGTTTGCTTCGGTGGCGGCAAAGAGGTCCACGGGCAAGCCGGTGGCGCGATGACGCATTAACTTGTTGACGGGTCCGAACATCTCGCGACCCATCGAGTTCAACCGGCGTTCCAGGACGCCGTCGGCCTCCAGGCGGGCAATTACTGAGTCGGCATCTTGGACGGTGCGCTGGGCGAACATGTCCCCGGGGTCCGTGATTACCCGCTCGGTGCTGACGTAGAGGATCTCCACGTCGCCAATGGTGGGCTTGCGACGGCGCAGGCTGCCGGCCACGATCAGGCGGGCGCAGGCGGGCTTGAGCGCGGCGCACAACTCGCGCGCCACACTCAGCCCGATGCGGGCCTCAAACCTGGGCTTGGCCGACGGCGGGCTCATGCTGGCGGGAATAGAGCCTTCTGGCCGAGGATCACCTGCGAGTAAACGTCGAACAGGGTGGCGCGCTGCACGCGCCGGGCTCGCTTGCGCCGGAAGCAGAGTTGGCCGGATTCGATGTCGAACCAGCAGTTGACGGTTTCCAGCCCGTGCTCGAACGAGCGCAGACGGCGGATGGAGTGAGGTTTGCGGGATGTGGTTTGTTCAGGCATAAACGTGTTAGGTGTTCAGGGTTTCGATGCGCACGGCGACGCCACGGCCGCCGTGGGTGAGTTGCTGCCCGTATTCCCATTGCAGCAAAGGGTTGTCGTCGCTGGGAAAGCCCAGCGTCTCGGTGATGCGGTCAACGAGCGGCTTCATGGCGGCGCGCAGGTTGTCGCGGGTATCGAGATTTCGACGAACGTAGGCAGTGAGCGTGACGCGGTAGCCCACGCGCGCCGGCACGCTGACCAGTTCGCCAGGCTGGCCTTCACGCCGTGCGCCGCGTTGGGGCTCTTGAACTGCCACGGCACCCACACCAAACAGGTGCGGATTGAGCCGGCGGAACGAATCCGACGCCGAGGCGCGGACGCGGGCGGCAATGCTGCGGTCATGGGCGGGGGCGGACATTAACGAATCAAACGGTTGACGAACGCGGCAATGGCGGGCAGGACGGCCTTCGGAAACTCGGCCTCCGTCACCGTCAGCGCGCCATCATCGTTGGACTGGGAGCGGAACCGAACCACGTTCCCGCTGTCGGGGGCCTCGATTTCGAGTTGATTCACGCGGTTGACGGGCGGATCAACGCAGACCTCGCAGGACTCGATGGTAAGGCGGACGCCTTCGGGGGTGTGGGTGATGTAGGCTTTCATTGGAGGTGTTGGACAAGGTCGTCGGCGGCCCGAAAAACGTCGCTGTCAGAAACACGTATTTCCGCGAGCAGCTCGAACTCTACGCGCTGCCGAGCCTGGAAATTAGGCGTCACGTTTGCCTTGTAGCAGTCGTACTCGTGCTTCCGCTTCTTGCGCCTGTCGATGGCGGACTTCAGATCATCCCACTTGTGGCCGCGCACGCGATTCCACCGGGCGTAAAAGTCATCCGTCATCAGCACGACGTAGCGACCGCTCGGGCCGTAGTTGTAGCAGTGGAACACACCGCCGCAGCGGCGGCGCAGATACCACACAATGAGTTTATGGATGGCGTGGATCATGGACTTAGTCATGGCTGATGGTGCTTTCGAGTTGCATGGAGTCGGTGAACTTGCGTTTCGCGCTCCACTGGTTCGGGCTGGCCAGGGCGATGCCTGGGGGGTAGCTGGGCCAGACGTTGTCCCGCTCGCACACGGCGTATTGCGTGAGGATGCGCTCGATGCGGATGGACTCCTGCCGGAAAACCTCGGGCGCGACGGAGTAGCACTTGATCGCCCAGGGGTCCTCCTTCTCGCAGGCGACAAAGATGAAGTTGGTTTTCTTGTCCTCAGGTTTGCCGATGGCGTCACACACGGGGTTCCACATGAAGTCGCGATACCACACGGCCTGAAGCCACCAATCGCAGTCGTCGGCGGTGTAGGCGAAGCCCATCGGGCGCGCGTCCTCGATACTCTTGGCGTCCACGATGGCGCGGCCGAACGTGACCCAGTCCATGCGGGCCTTCAACTGGATCATGCTGCCGGTGAACGGGTCAACGTATTCGCGGAACACGGACACTTCGGGATGCCCAGTCTTGAAGGCCGGGCCAGCGTCAGGGTGCGCGCGGATGGCTTCAACCATGCGCCGGCAGTTGGCTTCCTGCTCGAACGTGATGTTGTCGGGGTGATCCTTGAGCCACGCCTTGCCCTCCGTCGTGCGGCCGTTGAATCCCTCGGGCCGGATGGCGACGCGCAGGGGCTCGTCCGGCGTGAGCAGGTAGGTGTGGAACACGATGCCCACCAGCAGGGCCGGCGTGGGCTCGAAGGGCTGGCGCTTGCGGGCCTGGAAGTGCGCCGGGCTGCGGACAAACTCCTTGGCCCCGGAGGCGTTGAAGCCTTTGGCCTTGCGGTAGTCGGCATCTGGCATGTTCAGGATAATTGCATTCATGGTGTGTGTTTAACTCGTTTAGGGTTTAGTTCTGCGGGTTCTGCGGGGCGATTCAACGGTGACTCCATTTTTGGCCAGCGCCTTCACCCAAACGTCTTTCATCTCCTGGGTGCAGTGTTCCATGGCATCCGCCCACGTCGGCGGCCTGCCGTGCTTCATCGAAAAGTCAATCTGGTAATAGAAGGACTGCGGATTGTGGGGCATGCGCGGATCGTGCGCGCACGCGCAGACCTGGCATTTGTCCTTCTCGGGCGGAAGGAGGATCATTTTCCCAAGGGTGGGTTTATCGGGTAACTCGTTCATGGTGTGTTTGCTGTGCTTTGTATGGTTACGATCAGCTTCGCCGTTGCGGTGCCCTGATGGGCTCCGCCGTCGCTGGGC
>CAIXUF010000931.1 GCA_903922535.1 Candidatus Hydrogenedentota bacterium | reverse complement strand
TGTTCAACGCCAGAGCGGCGGTGTCCTGCTTCTCGTCGAAACTCGCCGCGCTGGCGATTAAGACCGTGAATTTTCCCCTGCCCGGCGCCGCGACGAGCTGGACCGTGGATTCGTTGAGATAACGCGCCTTGGACTCGCGACCCGTGACGCCGATGGCGATGGCCGACGAATCGTAGAACTCCATCTCGCGGAATTCCTGCGTCAACGTGATGCGGCCATCGCGGATGCCGAGGCGCGACGTGGCGGTGTGATTGGCCGTCTGCACCATCACAGCGTGTTCCTTCGTGAGCTGGTAGTTCATCTTCGGGTGATACTGCATCATGGTGCGCAGCATCCGCAGGTCAATGCTGACGGGCTCGGGATTGATGCGCTGGTCGTCAATCTCGATCGCCATGACATCGGCCTTGGGCCAGCCGATCACGCGGGCGGTGACGCCTTTGCCGTTGGCCGTCATCACACCATCGTAAACGGAGAGATGCTGCCGGAATTCCGCTCCCGCAAACACGTCTTCTCCGGCCTGAACCAGATTGATGTCCACGTAACCGCAGCCGCTGGCGTAATCCGTGTTGCTGCGCGGGAAACTGACCGTCGCGCTGTCCTGGCAGAAGACGTCCACCCGGTTGATCTGGAACTTGAGCGCGAACGGGGTGGTCCAGACCAGGCTGCCCATGCGGCCGTTGCCCACCGGCATCCCCTCCTCACTTCGCGTGGCGGGCTCGGTATACTCGAGGTCGCCAGAAGACAGTGCATCGCGAAGATTCAGCAGGGTCTCCGCTTCAGCAACCAACCCAGGCGTGAAAGTTGCCGCAACCAGCGTGACAGCCAGCAACCGAATGCCGGGGCTTCGGAACAAATACTGTTTTACAGGCATATCAGGGTTCTCCCGCTCCCGTGTCATTCATCGTTGCACGGAGGGCGTGATCGTCATCACTTTCCCCGCCTGCACCATCACCGGGCCGATCAGGCCGGAGGGCAACAATGGTGAATCGGCCTTGTAGAGATCCACCGTCGTCCACGTGAATCGTTTCTCAGGCGGTAGTTGCTTGTCGCCGATCAGGCGGTTGGGCCACAAATTGGTGACCTTCACCTCCAGCGTGTTCTTGCCGGGCTTGAGCACTCCGGTGACGTTGACTGCAAACGGCGCCTTCCACAGGATGCCCAAGTTTTGCCCGTTGACGCTGACCTCGGCCAGATTCTTCACGTCGCCCAGATTCAGGCGCAAGCTCATGCCGTCTTTCAGCAGTCCAGCCGGAATGTCAAACTCGCGGTGGTAAGTGGCCGTGCCGGAGAAATGTTTGACGCCGTCGTCGGGATGATGGATCCAGTCCATCAACCGGTCCAGTGTGATGTGTTCCGGCGCACCCCATTTCGGCGGAAACTGCACGCTCCAGACACCGCTAGTCAGATCCAGCGCGGCCGGGAGTGACTTGACATCGCCCTGCCAGGTCTTGCCCGATGCAAACGTGGCCCGGTAGAGGCCGGGGGCCCACGCCGTAAATGTGGTGCCGCCCTGGGCATCGCAGGAAAGATCCGACACCGGCACGCTGTCCGGTCTGCCGATGCGCTTGAACGCCAT